>NZ_BADV01000069.1:0-136073 GCF_000238895.1 Pseudoalteromonas sp. BSi20429
CAGTCGAAGGACTTTAATCTTAATAATTAAAAATAAGAAAATTGAAAAGAATTTTCTTGGTGACAATAGCGTTTTGGACCCACCTGACTCCATGCCGAACTCAGTAGTGAAACGAAACAGCGCCGATGATAGTGTAGCATTTGCTATGTGAAAGTAGGACATTACCAGGATTTAATTAAGAGAAACCCGTTACAGCAATGTAACGGGTTTTTTGCTTTTTGAAATTAGTAAAACTCAGCATACTAAGAGATGATACGATTAATAATAGTGTAGTATTTCACTGTGACTCTCTACCGCTGTGGGCACTACGACATCCTACTGCGTAGCGCACCGACTTCACATTGTAGAGCGCTCGAATTTAAGATTCGGGCTTTTTTATGTCTGCATAAAAGTGAAGTACGCGCAATTAACACCCACTCACATCAACACCTATCACGTAGATCGGGCGAGCGTAGCGACTCCCGACGCTAAAATCATAAAAACCTCCGCTCGACAATGAGTTCGTAGCATTTGCACTGTGACTCTCCACCGCAGTGGGCATCATGACATTACCAGGATTTAATTAAGAGAAACCAGATACAGTAATGTGACGTTTTTTTCTATTTAAATTTAGTAAAATCTCACCGTTAAATTCGACAACAAAACTAGGTGCACTTAATCGCGCGTGTTAAAATCCAATTTTTATGAATGACGATATAGAGGTCTAGATTGCCTACAGCTGATTACCAAAAGGTGCTTGATGAAATAGCACATGAAGTACGCCCTTTATTATCACAAGGGAAAGTAGCTGATTATATACCGGCGCTTGCCGAGGTTGATCCAGAACAATTTTCTATCGCTATTTATACAACTGATGGTGAAACTGTATGTGCGGGGGATTGTTCTCAACGCTTCACTATTCAATCAGTTTCTAAAGTTATGACACTTACTATGGCACTACAGCGTTATGGTGATGAACTTTGGCACAGAGTCGGAAAGGAACCCTCAGGTACAGCCTTTAACTCGCTTACACAGCTTGAGTTTGAAAAGGGGATTCCTCGTAACCCATTCATCAATGCAGGCGCAATTGTAACGTGTGATGCATTATACAGCCGCTTATCTGCGCCAATGCATTCTATGCTCGAAACCTTCAGGTTATTAGCTGGTAATAGAGGCATAGTAATTGATAAAAAAGTCGCTAATTCAGAGTATGAGTTCAGGCACCGAAATGCTGCTATGGCACATTTAATGAAGTCGTTTGGTAATTTTGAAAACGAAGTTGATGATGTTTTGTGGGCTTACTTTAACTTTTGTTCTATTGAGCTCAACTGTATTGAATTAGCAAAAGCTTATAATTTTTTAGCTAATAAAGGTGTTGATAATCGATCGGGCAATCGTGTTTTAAGTAGTCGTCAGAATAAACAGCTTAATTCGCTTTTATTCACGAGTGGTTTATATGATGCTGCGGGTGATTTTGGTTACAGAGTGGGCATGCCAGGTAAGTCGGGAGTGTCAGGAACTATTTTAGCTGTGTTACCAAATAAGTTTACTGTAGCTGTTTATTCTCCGGGGCTTAATTCGTTTGGTAACTCCGTTGCAGGAATAGCAGCATTAGAACTGCTATCTAAAAAGCTCGATATTTCTATTTTTTAGGAAATCGATAGGGAGCAATAATTGCTCCCACCGTTATTTATTGTTCCCAATAAACTTGTTCTAAACAATCTTCACGTTCAGGTAAACCACGAGATAAACGCGGAGAGTGCTGAACTAATACTTCATAGCTCGCTCGGTTAGCATATTTACTAATTTGCGATAGTGACGAGTAAGTAATAGCTTGTTGCTGATGTTTAGCTGAGTTTGCCACATTAAGCTTATGGTAAACATTCGCTGACAAATCATGTAGTACAGCCGCAAGTGCGCAGTCACCTGCACCATTGGTGTTTTTTATTGAATCAGGTCCACCCATAAATGGGGCCGTATGACTATATGCTCTGATAGGTTCATCACACTCATCTTTACGCATAGCTCGTGAGAATTCGTAACGGTTAAAATCAGGTATGGCGCCTGGTAGTAACGGGTATTCGGTTTCACGCTTTAAGCTTTCGTCTACGTAGCCGGCCATAAATAAGCCTTTTTCGCCAGCGGTACAAATAACTAAGTCTACCCAATCAAGTGCTTTATCAGCAGCTAGAAGAGGATCTTCAAAACCTGTAATAGCTAAACCTTCTTCTTCGTTCATAGCAAGAATATCAACATGCTTTTCAACAAAGTTTGCCCACCAAGTAGGGTCTTGTTCAATTAAGAACTTAGTACCGAGTGTAAGCACAACTGGCACACCTGCGTCATTAGCGTATTTTACCGCTTGCATAGTGGCTTCAGTCATTGTTTCGCTACCTTGAGTACGCATAAGATAGGCACTAATCACTAACGCTGATGAATTCTCAATAAGGTCTTTATCGATAGATTCAGGACGTAAGTGATTCATTAGGCCTGCACTTATTGCAAATGTACGCTCACCGGTTTCATCAATTAATGTAAAACAACGGCCTACAGGCCCATCAACTGGTTGAAGGTAGTTTAAGTCTACACGGCTTGAGGTATTACATAAAAAACGGTAAGCGTAGCTACCTATTTTTATATTTTCGCTCATTACGCCTAATAAAACTGAGCGATCATCTGCAAGTACAGAGTAGTTGTGCATAGTGTTACCAATGGTTCCACCGGCAAACTCAAAATCAACCATATTGTTTAATTTTAAACGATCGTATAAGGCGTTTGTTGTATCGCTATCAATAACTTGCGACATCCCTCTACGTAGTTGAAATTCGTCAAGGAAAGCTTGATCAACTTTTGCCTCTATATCAACAACGATCTGATCGATACCCGTAATATAACTACGTTGTAATCGCTCTGTTGCGTTAAGTTGATTGGTAAGTGGATCTTTTGCTTCCACTGGAAAATAATGTTTATGCCTGCGGCGTCCAGGAAATTTCATTTGCTACCCGTGTTGTGAGCTAAATAAAAAAAGCGTGAGATTATAGCGTAAATCAGCACTAGTGAGCCATTACAAACGGGTAAATATTGTTTTATTTTTGCAATAAAGTAATGAATGGCGCACTTTAGAGTGCTAACTAGGTATAATTACAGCATAAAAGGTTATTTAAGTAGAAATAATGAACGAACCATTTGATGATTCCTACTGGATGGAACAAGCGCTTTTGTATGCAAAGCAAGCAGAGCTGCTTGATGAAATTCCGGTTGGAGCAATTGTAGTTAAAGATAACCAGCTAGTTTCAGTTGGGTATAACCGCTCAATAACGGATAATGACCCATCTGCCCATGCCGAAATGATTGCAGTGCGAGAAGCTGGAAAAGTCCTTAACAATTACCGCTTAATTGATTGCACCCTATACGTAACGTTAGAGCCTTGTTCTATGTGTGCGGGGTTGTTAGTGCATAGCAGAATAAAGCGTTTAGTATTTGGAGCAGTCGATGCTAAAACAGGGTCTGCGGGTTCAATTATGAATTTATTACAAGAGCCTAAGTTAAATCATCAAGTTGAGGTGTGTGGTGGTGTTTTGGCACAGCAGTGCGGTGATACTATTTCGAATTTTTTTAAACGTAGAAGAGCGCAAATTAAAGCAGCTAAGAAAGCTGCTCGTGATGAACAAATAAATAAGCCTAACTAAAGTTAACTAGCGATTGGCTCTATTTCTGATTCAGCCATTTGCTGCATAGCAAACATTCGGCGACGCCAGATGATTTTTTTGTGTAGTTTTCGCAACATAACACGACGACGTGTGGCCGTTGAATAAATGACATTGCGTTTTAATCTTTGTGTGCGTCTACGTTTTAGCATGTTTTCTCCTAATGCAAGAGTGAGAAAGGCACGGGTATATCTTATAAAATAATGATATACAATTAACACACATTAGTGATCATTTGGTGACAAGTAAACAGATATTTAATTTACTTAAATTTTGCTTACTGACATGCTCAATAAACGGGTACTTATCTTAATCTTAGTTATTGTTTTCACTCGACTGTTCGGGTTCGATTATAGGTTGTTGTTTTTCTGTTTGAGCTTCATCTGCCTTACTTTTTACTTCACTTTTTTCGTTTAGCTTTAGCTCAGTATCAGTGCTCAGCTCTGTAATTGGTTCTGGCTCAGATTCTGCAGCAATAGCATCATTTTCATCTAGCCAAACAAGTGCATCGTAATAGCGACGAATATTATCAACATATTTAACAGCTACATCGCCTCGGGCATAACCGTAACGAGTTTTACGGTAATAGCGCTTTTTAATTAATAGCGGTAGGCGTTTTTTTACATCAGCCCATTTGTCAGGGCTTGCGCCTTGCTGTTCGGTAATTATACGTGCGTCGTTAACGTGCCCCCAACCTACATTGTATCCGGCCAAAGCAAGCCATGTACGGTCGGGTTGCGGGATACGGTCAGGAATACGTTTAATAAGCTTGCTTAAGTATTTAGCGCCACCACGAATGTTTTGCTCTGGTTCTAACCGGTTAGTAACACCTACTTGTTTGGCTGTACTGCGAGTTAGCATCATGATGCCGCGCACACCTGTTGGTGATTTAGCGCGAGGATTCCACATAGATTCTTGATAGCTTAGTGCCGCTAATAATCGCCAGTCAAGGCTACCTGCATATTGTTCAAACCATGGCTGGTATGCTGGTAAGGTTTCTTTAATTGCTTCGATATAAGCAAGGGTATTTACATAGTTAAACTGGCGCACGTGACCAAAGTATTTTTCTTCAAGTACATAGAGCTGGTTACTTTGCTTAACGTCACCAAAAAATGGCACCAGCAACGCATATAAAGAGTCGTCTTTAGATTTATTAAGTATCCATGCAATCGGGTCGTTATGGCTAACTGAAAAACCAATGCTTAAATTTGGGTGATAACGGCGAAACAGCGATAGCGTATGCGTATCAGCGAGTGTGTAATCTATCTCGCCATCAATAACTGCTTGAAGTAGTTCTTCTTCATCAAACTCTTCGCTTTCTATCCAAGTTAGATCTGGATTGTTCTTCTTCATTTTTTGTAGAGTAAGCGAGTGGCTACTTTTAGCTATAACAGTAAAGTTGCCATCTAAATCGTCAAACTCTCGAGGGCGAACGCGCCCTTGTTTATAAACTAACTTTTGGCTGATTGTTCTGTAAGTTGGTCCGTAACGGTATTGCTCTGCACGGGTTTTATTATAGGTAAGTCCTGATGCTATCAAATCTAAATCACCGCTTTCAAGGCGTTCAAACATGTCAGATAAGTTAAAGAAAGGGACTATTTCAAGCTCTACACCTAAATATTCAGCGAAGGCTTGAGATAACTCATATTCAAAGCCTTGCTCACCTTGAACGGCTTGATAATAATTACTAGCACTGGCAAGGGTACCCACACGTATTTTATTGTGTTCTTTTATTTGGGCGAGTTGAGTTGGCTGCTCTTGCATATCGCATGCACATAACAGCATAACTAAAGTAATGATTATTATTAGTTTTTCTTTGAACATTGAGTGCCCCTTAAGCTCGCCAGCCACCGTTATAGCAAAACTAAGCCATCGCGTCACTTTACCTTTTATTTTATTAACCAAAAGAGGCTATAAATAAAGCTAAAAAGTTAATTTTATGAAAAGCGTAATTTTGAGTTAAATCTGAATGCTAATTGGACTATAATGCGTGCCTAAAATATCGTTCAATCCCTAACCCCGGATGAAATTACCTATGTTGATCCTTCGTGGTGCACCAGCACTGTCAGAGTTCAGAGTTAATAAAATTTTAGCGCGTTGCCAACAATCGCAACTTCCAGTCACTAACGTATACGCCGAGTATGCTCACTTTGCCGATTTAACATCTCCGTTGAGTAGCTCCGAGCAAACCAAGCTTGAAAAACTATTAACTTACGGTCCAACTATTGCTGAGCATACCCCAGCTGGCAAACTTGTACTTGTTACACCTCGCCCAGGTACCATTTCACCTTGGGCATCTAAAGCAACCGATATTGCCCATAACTGTGGTTTAAAACAGGTTCACCGTGTTGAACGCGGTATTGCTTATTATGTTGAAGGTGACTTAAACGCAGAACAACTTGCACAAGTAATTGCGTTATTGCACGACCGTATGACCGAAGCCACGCATAGTGAGCTTGAAGATGCTGCACAACTGTTTCGCAGTGATGCACCGCGCCAAATGTCGTCTGTTGATATTTTAGGTGGCGGACGCGAAGCATTAGCAATAGCTAATGTTGAGCAAGGTTTTGCCCTTGCTGATGACGAAATAGATTACTTGGTAGAAAACTTTATAAAGTTAGGACGTAACCCTAACGACATCGAATTGTTTATGTTTGCACAAGCAAACTCAGAGCATTGTCGCCATAAAATATTTAATGCTGACTGGACAATTGATGGAAAAGAGCAGCCAAAATCGCTGTTTAAAATGATTAAAAATACGTTTGAGTTAAACCCTGAAAATGTATTGTCGGCGTATAAAGATAACGCGGCAGTAATGAAAGGCTCAAAAGCGGGTCGCTTCTTCCCAAATGCGCAAGGTGAATATGCGTATCATCAAGAAGATATTGAAATACTAATGAAAGTTGAAACGCATAACCACCCAACAGCTATTGCGCCATTCTCTGGTGCGGCTACAGGCTCTGGTGGTGAAATTCGCGATGAAGGCGCAACTGGTCGTGGCTCTAAGCCAAAAGCAGGTTTAGTTGGCTTTACTGTATCAAACTTACGTATTCCAGGTTACGAGCAACCATGGGAAAGCGATTTTGGTAAGCCGAGTCGCATTGTTAACGCGCTTGATATAATGACAGAGGGTCCACTAGGTGGCGCTGCATTTAATAATGAGTTTGGTCGTCCTAACTTATTAGGCTACTTTCGTACTTACGAAGAAAAAGTAACAAGCCATAATGGCGAAGAAGTACGTGGTTACCATAAACCAATTATGCTTGCCGGTGGTTTAGGTAATATTCGCTCTGATCATGTTCAAAAAGGCGATATTCCTGTTGGCGCTAAATTAATTGCGCTAGGTGGACCTGCAATGAACATTGGTTTAGGCGGTGGTGCTGCATCAAGCATGGCTTCAGGTCAATCAAACGAAGATTTAGATTTTGCTTCAGTACAACGCGAAAACCCAGAAATGGAACGTCGTTGCCAAGAAGTTATCGATAAATGTTGGCAGCTAGGTGATGAAAACCCAATTGCATTCATCCACGATGTAGGTGCTGGCGGTTTATCAAATGCGTTTCCTGAGCTTGTTAATGATGGCGGACGTGGTGGTAAGTTCCAATTACGTAGCATTCCTAACGATGAGCCAGGCATGGCACCACACGAAATTTGGTGTAATGAATCACAAGAACGTTATGTACTTGCTGTTGGCGTAGAGGACTTTGACCGCTTTGAAGCTATTTGTAAGCGTGAACGTGCCCAGTACGCTGTTATTGGTGAAGCAACAGCTGAACCTCACTTAACAGTGTCAGACAGTCATTTTGAAAATAACCCTGTTGATTTACCGCTGGACGTATTATTAGGTAAAGCACCTAAAATGCACCGCGATGTAACGTCAAAGCACGTTGTTGGTAAAGCGCTTGATACTACATTAATAAATGCAGCAGATGCAGCGCAGCGCTTAATGCGTTTACCAGCCATTGCAGAAAAAACATTCCTAATAACAATCGGCGATCGCTCAGTTACGGGTTTAGTAGCGCGCGATCAAATGGTTGGTCCTTGGCAAGTACCTGTTGCTAACTGTGCAGTAACTGCGGCAACGTATGATACTTACCACGGTGAAGCTATGTCACTTGGTGAGCGTACTCCTGCAGCATTACTTAATTACGGTGCATCTGCTCGTTTAGCTGTAGCTGAGTCGTTAACTAATATTGCCTGTGCAAACATCGGTAGCCTTGAAAACATTAAGTTATCAGCAAACTGGATGGCAGCAGCGGGTCACCCAGGTGAAGATGCTGGTTTATACGAAGCGGTTAAAGCCGTAGGCGAAGAGCTTTGTCCTGCGCTTGGTTTAACGATTCCAGTGGGTAAAGATTCTATGTCAATGAAAACGACATGGAAAGATGAAGGTGACTCACAAGAGAAGTCAGTAACATCACCGCTTTCACTGGTTATAACTGCGTTTGGTCGTGTTGACGACGTACGTAAAACAGTCACTCCACAACTGCGCACAGATAAAGGCGACACATCGCTTATATTAGTTGATTTAGGTGCGGGTAAAAACCGCATGGGTGCATCAAGCCTTGCGCAAGTTTATAAGCAATTGGGTGATTTAACACCTGATGTTGATAGCCCAGAGTTATTAAAAGGCTTTTATAACGCAATGCAAGCGCTTGTGGCCGATAGTAAATTACTTGCTTATCATGACCGCTCAGACGGTGGTTTATTTACCACGGTTGCTGAAATGGCGTTTACGGGTCATACCGGTGTAACGGTTGATTTAGCAGCTTTAACAGGTTCAGACATTGAAGCGCTTTATAACGAAGAGCTAGGTGCGGTAATCCAAGTAGCAAATGCTGATTTAGATACAGTAAATGCGGTGTTTGAACAACATGGTATAGCAGCAATTAGCCACAACATTGGCACGCTTAACAGTGACGATACGATTATATTTAACCGTGGCGAAAATACGGTACTTAATCATACGCGTACTGAGCTTCGTACTATTTGGGCTGAAACAACGTATCAAATGCAAGCACGCCGTGATAACCCTGAATGTGCTAAGCAAGAGTTTGATGCTAAATTTGATGCAAAAGATCCAGGCTTAAACGTAAAACTAAACTTTGATTTAAACGAAGATATAGCTGCACCATACATTGCAACCGGTGCTAAACCGCAAATGGCTATTTTACGTGAGCAGGGTGTTAACTCTCATTTAGAAATGGCGGCAGCGTTTAATCGCGCAGGTTTTGCAGCTGTTGATGTACACATGAGCGACATTTTAGAAGGTCGTTTAACACTAGAGCAATTTAAAGGTTTAGTGGCTTGTGGTGGTTTCTCATACGGTGACGTACTTGGTGCGGGTGAAGGTTGGGCTAAGTCTATTTTGTTTAACGACATGGCACGCGATCAGTTCCAAAACTTCTTCCACCGTGAAGATACCTTTAGCTTAGGTGTATGTAACGGTTGCCAAATGTTATCAACGTTAAAAGAGTTGATCCCTGGTACTGAACATTGGCCGCGCTTTGTAACTAATAAATCAGAGCGTTTTGAAGCACGCTTTAGTTTAGTAGAAATACAAGAAAACCCGTCTGTGTTCTTTAACGGAATGGCTGGCTCGCGAATGCCTATAGCGGTTTCTCATGGTGAAGGTCATGCTGAGTTTGCAAACGATGCAGCCACTAAAGCGGCGCTTAATAGCGGCACTGTAGCGGTTAAGTTTGTAGATAACTACGGTAACCCTACAACGCAGTACCCAGCTAACCCTAATGGATCTCCAGAAGGTATTACAGGTATTACGTCAACTGATGGTCGCGCCACTGTAATGATGCCGCATCCAGAACGTGTATTCAGAAGCGTTGCCAACTCTTGGCATCCTGATGAGTGGGTCGAGGATAGCCCGTGGATGCGTATGTTCCGTAACGCACGTAAAAACGTAGGTTAATTACATTTGCGTTTATACAAGTTAGATTCATAATCTTACTGTAAAATAAAAAAGGCTGCATTGTGCAGCCTTTTTTGATTAGTATAGTTTTAGCTAAAAGCATTTAAGGATAGTATGTTTAAGCGAGTTGGTTTAATTGTTGGGGCTGTATTGCTAAGTACCTTACTGCTTGGTTATGTATTTCGCTTGCCTTTATTACAGTGGGCTATTGCGCCTGAGCTCAAAAAAGCAGGCATTACGTTAAGTTGTCTCGATTTTTCAATTACGTCTGAACTAAATATTCATGCTGATAAAGTGTGTGTAAATTATCAAAATCAACAGTTACAACTCACTGGTATTACTGCAAATACAAAGCGTGTAGATATTGAAAATGCAGTGCTAACTGTTAATTCACTCCCTAAAAGTGATAATGCTAATCAACTTGCTAAAAATCTCGATTTAGCGCTTCCCTTAAATCGCCCATTAATCAATATTAAACAGCTTGTAGTAAAAAGTAATGAGCTCAATAAGCCACTTAGAATAAGCATATTAGAACCCGAACTAAATAAATTTAATGTCTCAGGTGATATAAACGCAAGTGCAATTTTGACTGCTAATAAAGTAAGTGGTCAGTTTGAAATTAATGACACACTTTTAAAGCAGGTTATAAACACTAAAAATACATTAATCGCAGATTTTAACTTTAATACTCAGCAAGCGTTTAGCTTTGACGGTATAAAGTTTGAGTTAAATGGCGGTATTAGCTCCCAGTTTACTCACACGTATGAGTTTTCTCATACAAATCAGCAGTGCCAGATTAACGTATTAACTACGGGCAAATTGACGACTCATTTTAATTTAAATAGCCAAGCGTTAATGTTTAATACCGATTTGCTTAATAACAAAATTAATTTAACACCAAGCTGTACTGAGTTAATACCACCGAGTGAATATGCAGGCTTTATTAGCAAACAAGTTCCTTTAAATTGGCAACTTAAACTCCCTCAATCAATTCGCTTAGAGAGTAGTGAGTTGAGGGTACCTGTAATTAATTTGGTAAGCGTGGGCGATAAGCAATTTTATATTTTAATAACAGATACAACACTAAATATTAAATCTCCACTTGAAGACTTACAGACAACTTTGTCAGCTCAAATAAATACACCTGATATAAATAATATTAGCGTTAATGCTCAGTTGGCTGGCACTGCAATTAAAGGCAATTACGTCGTTATGCTTGATGGCTTGCCTGAGTTTGCACCTGCTACAGCGAATGGGCTTAGCCTTAGTGGTCACTTTAATATAAGTGAGTTTATAGACTCAAAACCAATTGGGCTTATAAATGCTAAATTAACGCTTAATAGTGTAGATGCGTTTGATATAAGAGCAGTGCAATACCAAGGTGATTTAACAGCAAAAATGGATAAACAGTTAAACGCAGAAGTAGCGTTAACTCAGCAATTAAAAAGCGCAGAATATAAAGAATTTAAAGTCACAGATATAAGTAACACATTAACAGCAAATGCTAATTTAGGCGTAGGTGAGTTATTTGCTGATCTAACAGCAAAAACCAATATAAAGGCTGTTAATAGCCCCGACATAAAACTTAATAATATAAAAGTAGAGTCTACGGGGCTACAAAGCCGTGCACTAAAAGCCACGCATCACGCATTTATAAACGATGTTGAGTTAGTGATAAATCATCATATGTCGTCGCAATCTCATCCGTTTGAAGTCATTATTCCTGAACAAAGTGCGCTGTCGTTAAATGCGTTTATCAGTCAATTTGAGACACTTGCACAGTTAACAGAGGGCGAATTTAATGGCTATATTAGTGGCGATATAAACTTACAAAATGCACTGTTCAATATAGGGATTAGCCATACAAGTGCATTGTATAACGATTACCTTGCGAGTGATTTAAACAGTGTATTTAGCGGGGAATATAATTCAGGTAAGCTTAATGTAAAACCAACTACCTTTAATTTAAATGAATTTAGAGCCGGTGCTGTAGTTAAAGCGATTGAAGGTCAATGGCAAGTTAATAACAATACCGCGCTTATAAATGATGTAAAAGGAAGTGTGTTTGGTGGCGAGTTTTCATTAGATAGCTACACAGTAGGGAAGCCAAACCAAGTTGCCAATGTTAAGTTTGAAAATATTGATGCAAGTAAACTCGTTACACTCGACGATAAGTCGGGCATTGTATTAACGGGACGCTTGGCGGGGTCTTTACCTGTCCATTTTGATAGTGGAAAAATTGAAATAATTGACGGTAGTTTATTTAGCCAAGGAACAGGTAATTTAAAAATTACCAATAATGCCGCGTTTGATTCAGTAATGCAGCAACAGCAAGAGTTGCAACCTGTATTAGGGCTATTAACTAATTTAGATATTCAAAAACTTAATAGCAGTGTGGCATTAAAAAACGATGGCTGGTTAAAGCTTGGGGTTAATTTACAAGGCTATAATAAACAAGAGCAGCAGCAAGTTAACTTTAATTATAACCACGAAGAAAACGTATTTACACTTTTACGCGCACTGCGTTTAAGTGACGAAATTACACAAAAAGTTGAGCAACAATACTCACAAAAAGGAAACTAATAATGAGACAGTCGTTATTGATAAAAGTACTGCTCGCGCTAGGTGCTATTAGTGCACTAAGTGCCTGCACGCACCGAGTTGAGGTGTCTGCTAAAGAGCCCATTACTATTAATTTAAATGTGAAGGTCGATCACGAAATTCGCGTAAAAGTAGATAAAGAACTCGACAGTTTGTTTAGTGACGACAGTGAGTTATTTTAAGGAGCTAAAACATGAATACGAAGAAAAAATTAAATATTATTACGTTAGTTAGTGCAGTATGTATGTCGTTCTCTGCGTGGGCTATTAGCCTTGATGACGCTAAAAACCAAGGTTTTGTAGGTGAAGATAGCTCTGGTTATTTAGGGCTCGTTGTACAAAACGCAGAAGCAAAAGCAGTTGTTGATGACATAAATGCAAAGCGTAAAGCGCAGTACTTAAAGCTGGCTAAAAAGAATAACTTGTCACTTTCACAAGTAGAAGCGCTTGCTGCTGCTAAAACAATTGAAAAAACCCAAAGTGGTCATTACGTTGAAGTAAATGGTAACTGGGTTAAAAAATAAGCGTTAGTTATTGCCTTGTTTTGTAAAAAGTTTTGCACAAAGTTTTGTACAAACCAAAATAAAACCGAGCATTTAAGCGCTCGGTTTTTTACAGCCTTCGAGTAACTGCTGCCAAAAATCAATACCCTTACGCCTTGCTAGGTTTATATTATGCTCTGGAATAGATTCAGGCTCGTTATAACTATCAAGTGCTTCGCTCATACTTGCCTCACGAATTAAATGCAGAGTAGGAAAGGGGGCTCTATTTGTGTAGTTTGCGGCATCGGTTTCATCACTGTCGGCAAATACATAATCTGGGTGAAAATTAGCGATTTGATACTTACCTTCAAAGCCTTGCGCGACTAAAAGTGCATTAGCTAAATCGACCAAGTCTAAAAAGTATTCAAAATCACTAAAGCCGTTGTCAAACATGATAAGGGTTGTTTCGCGCTCTGGCTCGCGGTCAAGCTCAACACATTGCTCAAGCATATCCATTACGGCATCATCCATACTTGCTGCTGGACTTACGATGTAATGAATACAGTTATTTTCTACTTCTTTACGAGCAAACGGGCAAAAGTTATATTTAACAATAACAGATGACACCCATTCGCGGGTTTGGCTTATAGCTATGTTGGTCACGGTTTTGGCTCTAAATATTGATTAATAATGGTAAGTGTTTTTTGTATCGCACCTTGGTTTTTAGCTACGCATTGAGCGGCTTTAATACCTAAGGTTTGGCACGCTTTTGTGTTTTGGCTAAACGTTATGAGCTGCTTTGCGAGTCCATCGTTGCTATCAACCACTACAGTGCCTTTAAGTTTTATTAGCTCGGGATAAACATGATCAAAATTGTATGTGTGTGGACCTGTTATTACGCCTACTGAAAACGCAGCTGATTCCAGTGGGTTATGCCCACCTCTACGTATTAAGCTGCCACCAATAAAGCTCACATTTGCAGCGCCATATAAACACTGTAATTCACCAAGCGTATCAGCAAGGAGTACTTGTTCATTGTTGTAGTTATTTTGGCTACGACGGCTAAAACTAAGTGGGCTTTGCGTTAAAAACTCAGCCACTTTGTCAAACTGCTCTGGATGGCGCGGGGCAATTATAAGTAATGCGTTCGGTTGCTTTTTTAGTAACTGTTGGTGAGCCGCAAGTACTAATTCATGCTCTACAGGATGTGTTGAGCCTGCTACCCATACGAAGCGCTCGTCATTGATGTGTTCATTACCGTTATTTTCATTACTACTATTTTTATTAATACTATAAAGCAGTTTAAGATTGACTACTTTGGTCAGTTGCTCGTCACTTGGTGTTATATCAAATTTTATAGAGCCTGTTACATGGCTTTTTGAAGTTTCGAGACCAAGCTCTATAAAACGCTCTGCATCTGCCTTGTTATGACTCGCAAGTACTGTAATTGAGCGCATAATAATATGCGTTAATTTAGCGACCTTTTGATAGCCTTGCTGCGACTTTTCAGAGAGTCTTGCATTGATAACAAGTACCGGTATATTTTTTTTGTGACTTATCGCCATTAAATTTGGCCATAGCTCGGTTTCTAAAATACATAATGCTTGTGGCTTTATACGCTTTAAAAATCGGGCTGTCGCAAACGGAAAATCGATTGGTAAGTAGCTACACGCCACAGTATTTTTAAACTGGTTAAGTATTTGCTCTCTGCCTGTTGGAGTATTACAGGTTATAAGTATATTTAAATTTGGATGCGCTTTTTGAAGAGCTTTAATCAGCGGCGTTGCGGCAAGTACCTCACCAACAGAAGCACAATGAAAAACTATAGGTTTGGTTTTATTTGTAAATATAGACTTACTGACAAACCCAAAGCGCTCTTTAAAGTGTGCACGATAGCCTTGGTTTTTTTTACCTCGTAAAATATAGAGATAAAATACAATCAGTGGGCTAATAAAAATTAATGCTAGAGAGTAAAAAATGCGTGCCATACTGATCTTTCTTAAAGGGAGGTGGCGTTAGTTTACCGTGAAATAGCCGTTTTCTAAACATACTCACAATAAAATATGGTCTGGGTTCAGTTATAACCCGATAAAATGCACACAATTAAATAAAATTATGGAATAATGGATTTAATTTTTCCCTGCTATTTCAGTTCCTAGAGGAATTTTTCATGTCAATTATCGATTCAGTGGCAACTAGCTACGTTGAAACATTAAACCGTCATCAAGCATTATTTGAAACGATGGAAGCTTATCATCAAGAATCTATGCAACTGTTAGAAGCATGCCACAGTGCATTACAAGCTGGTGGCAAGATTGTTTGGTTTGGTAACGGCGGTAGTGCAGCCGATGCGCAGCATTTAGCAGCAGAATTTGTAGTGCGTTATAAATTAGAACGTGGTCCGCTTGCCTCAATGGCATTGACTACAGATACATCAATTTTAACAGCACACAGCAACGATTATCACTTTGATACGGTGTTTGAACGCCAAGTTCAAGCGCTATGTAAGCCAGAAGATTTAGTTATTGGTTTAACCACATCAGGTACTAGTAATAATATTAATTTAGCATTAGAAGCTGCAAATAAACTAGGCGCTTTTACAGTGGCATTAACTGGACGTGATGGCGGTAAAGTAAAAGATATTGCTAAGTTACCTATCATTATAAAAAATGACGAAACAGCACGTATTCAAGAAGCTCACATGTTTATAGGTCACTGGTTATGTGAAGCCATGGATATGGTTGTTGCGGAGCAGCAGTAATGGATTTATCGTTATTAAAAAACTTATCAGCGGCACGAATATTAGTTGTTGGCGACGTAATGCTAGACCGTTATTGGTATGGTGATACAGGTCGAATTTCGCCTGAAGCGCCAGTACCTGTTGTTAAAGTAAGTAAATTTGAAGACAAAGCGGGCGGCGCAGCTAACGTTGCAAAAAATATAGCGCGGTTAGATGCAAAAGTTGGCTTACTGGGCTTAATTGGTGAAGATGAAAGCGGGCAGATTTTAGAGACTATTCTAAAAGGTGAAAAAATAAGTTCACAATTAGTCAGTGTATGTGATTTACCGACTATTTCAAAAATGCGTGTTATTAGCCGCCACCAACAACTCGTTCGTCTTGATTTAGAAGAAACATTTACCGAGCAACACAGCCAACTTTTATTAAACCGTTTAGAGCTTGTACTTGATGAATACGATTTTATAGTGTTCTCTGATTACAGCAAAGGATCTTTAAGCTTAATTAAAGAGATGGTAAGCCTTGCTAAGGGCGCCGGAAAAACGGTTTTAATCGACCCTAAATCGCCAGATTTACATTTATATGAAGGTGCTGATTACATTACGCCTAATTTACATGAGTTTAAGTTAGCGGGTGGTCAAACCGATTCAGAAGAAGCTTTAGCTGCAAGTGCACGTGATTTAATTAGCAGAAATGGCATTAAAGCTATGTTGCTTACGCGTTCTGAGCAAGGTATGTCGCTTATTAGTGCAGATGAAAAATTTGATTTTGCAGCGCAAGAGCTTGAAGTAAGCGATGTAACCGGGGCCGGTGATACGGTTATAGCTACATTAGCTGTTATGCTTGGCGCGGGCATGGAACCTAAAGATGCTGTCGAAATTGCTAATTTAGCCGCAGGTATCGTTGTGAGTAAGTTTGGTGCAGCAACGGTCTCGCCAGAAGAGCTAAGCCGCAAGCTTGGTCAGTATTTACATACCACTGGTGAGCATTACCAAACACCATTTGATGATGTACTTCAGCATATTGAGTTTGCAAAACAAAACGGTGAAACAATAGTGTTTACTAATGGCTGCTTTGATATTTTACACGCTGGGCATGTGCGTTATTTAGCACAAGCTAAAGCGCGAGGTGACAGGCTTGTTGTTGGATTAAATAACGATGAATCAATTACGCGTTTAAAAGGGGCAGATCGTCCTATTAACCCGCTAGATGAGCGTGCAATGGTACTTAGCGCACTTTCATCTGTTGATTGGGTTATTCCATTTGGTAGCCTAGATGAAAACGATACTCCCGCTAAATTAATTGAGCAAATAAGCCCTGATATTTTAGTTAAGGGTGGCGACTACACCGTAGAGCAAATAGCGGGTGCTGAGCATGTACTTCGCCATGGCGGAAAAGTTGAAGTGCTTGAATTTTTAGATGGGTGCTCAACATCAAAAGTAATAAGTAAAATTAAACAGTAATTACTGATTTAGTTTGCTAAAAAATAAAAAAAAGGGATGAAAACACTGTTTTCATCCCTTTCTTACTTTTAATACGTTACTTTATTAAAAGTAACGTATTAAAAGTTATATTCGTACTTAGCAAACGCAGAAGTATCGTTTTCAGCACCGTCGTTGTTAGATGCAAAAGCACCTAAAGTGACGCGCCCTCCCATAGAGAGCATTCTGTAACGCAGTTCTAATTGCTTAGAGTTAAACCCTGTTTTAGTAATAGAATTCCCTAAATCTGGGTTGTTAGGGTAAAGGTCCCTGTTATCGCTGTTGTAATCAACACTGCGTAATTTTACCTGCCAATCGTTTCCATTAGATAACTGACCTAGCAGAGTTAAAACGACTGATTGTGCATCGTTATCGTAGGTTGAGCCAATTGTACGACCATGGTATCGGTAGCCTGATCTATAAGCCGACAACTTGTCATCATGCTCATAGTAACAATTTTCAACTTTTGATTCAGCTTGGCATGAAACACCAGTATCTATATATTCAACATTTACTAATATGTTCTGAGTGTATATGCGTTGTGTTGTTTGAATACCAAAAAGATATGCTCTGTCGGAAGGCTTAAATTGAGAGCTTGCGTCTTCACCTATAGTGCTAATGTAGATTGCATATGGGTGTGTTAACAAGGTATCAGACCAGCGGATATCAATACCAGCCAGTTGATTACCTATTTTTGACTCAAATTGACTGTCACAGCTGTCATTACCATCTGTGCAAGTTGTTTGGCCAGTTATAACATCAATAAAATCACCTGCAGAGCTAGGTTGTCCATCGCCAGCCCATTGTGCAGACCAGCTAAGTGCAATTTCTAACTGTTGAATAGGGCGAAAATTAACACGAGTACTCCACAGTAAAGCATCAGGTATAACACGCGTAGACTCAAGTTTAGCCATTTGTGCAGTAAAGCTCCATTGACCAATCCAGCTCAGCCATGGTGTATCGAAAGCAGTACTTTTTTCTCTGGTAACACTTAGTGCAGGTAAAGGTTTCGCATTACCTGACATAATTAAGCTGTTATCAACACCAGGTCCCCAAAATTGTTCAACAGCACCGGCTCTAAAAATCCAGTTACCTAAACGGTAAGCTAAGTAACTATTATCAAGTGAGGTATCGTTACAATCGGTTAAAGCTTGCTCGTTGGTAACTATATCGTCAGTCGTTTTTCCATCAACTAAACATTTTTTACCGTCTTTTCTATAATTTACAGCTACTTTAGCTGCAAAGTTATCGCCTAAATAAGCGTAAGCTGCAGAAAGCTCTGTTTCTTGAGTATTTGTTGCACCAAAGCTTGTTGCTATGATTGGATCTGTGGCTGCAAAAGCTGATAATTGAAGACTATGTGAGCTATTATTTTCTGATTTATATCGATGTTTAACGCGAAGTAAAGCATCTTGTAAGCTTGGAGATAATTGCTCCAGCGGCATACTTTCCACATCGCTTATAAAACTTTTCCACATAAGCGGATAGGTAGTTACAGGAGCTAAAATAACACCGGCATCAGCTAATTGTTGAATATCAGCTCTTAGACCATAATCATCGGGTTTTACCCATGGCTCAGCATTAACTGATGCGCTCATAGCGCAAAAAAGAGTAGAAAGTAGAAAAATTCTGTTTCGCAAAGTTCAGATCCTTGTGATTAAGATTGCGGCTAAGTTTATCAATCTAAGTCTGCTATTGCAGTAAATAATCAAATTTATAGAGTTAATTTAATATATTAAAATGTAACCTGTCTATCGTAATAAGTATCTGATTGATATACTGGAGCTCAAATAGAACATTGAGAATGCAATGAGCAACAAACGACTTTTATTTATTCCAGTATCATCACCAGAAGGCATTGGTGAATATATGCGCTCGTTGTTGTTGGCTCAAAGTTTAAAGGCAGAACTTGCAGATTCTCTCGATATTCACTTTATATTAAATAAGCATACAAGCTACGCAAAAGATTGTCCTTTTGAAGCCACACTACTCGAACACTCAGCGACTAAAGAGCTTGATTTTGTTTGCGACTTTATAGAGCAATTTAAACCTGATGTCGTTGTTTTTGATTGTGCAGGACGTGCAGGGCATATGAAGGCGGCTAAAAAGGTAGGCGCTAAAGTTATATTCATTTCTCAGCATGCAAAAAAACGTGCTAAAGGCTTAAAACTTAACAGAATTAATTTAATTGATATACATTGGGTTGTACAGCCTGATTATTGTATTGAGCCACTTACATGGGCTGAAAGTACGAAGTTAGACATGTTTCCCTTGGCACATCCTCGAAATGTAGGTCCTTTTGTTACATTTGCCTCTTGCGCGCAAAAACGTGATGTTTTAAATCGCTATAACTTAGTATCGGAAGGCTATTTTATTGTAAATGCTGGCTCAGGCGGACATGTATTAAATAACCTTAATTGCGCTGATGTTTACTTTAAAGCCGCGCTTAAAATTACTAAGCACACTGGTTTAAAAGCAGTTGTTGTGTTTGGTCCCAATTATAAGAAAGCCATTCCTGAAAGTGATGAGGTTACTTGTTTAGCAAGTCTGCAAAGTACTGATTTTTTGGCATTAATGAGCCAAGCTAAAATCGCATTACTTAGCGGTGGAGATACTTTACTGCAAGCAATTGCAGTTCAAACCCCCGTTGTGGCATGTGCTATCTCAAAAGATCAAAATACACGTTTGGATCATTGTGTTAATGCAGGTGTTGTCATAAAAGCAAATCTTGATATTGATGAAATCACTACGAAAATAGCTCAAGTTATTAGCGAGCCTTTCTATAATGAATTCGTTGCTAAATATAGCCAACTTGATAATACACATAGCTTCGATGTGATCACTAATAGCATAAAAAATATGCTTATAGGGGATCGCTAATGAATATAGTGATTGTAATTGATTCCCTAGTGGGTGGTGGTGCTGAAAAAGTAATGCTTACCCTTGCTGAGGAAATGGCCAAGTTAAAGCACCGAATCACTATTTTGTCTCTTGCTAACTCTATTGAATATAATATCCCTGAAGTACTTAACGTGGAGAGTTTATTCGCACATAGGGCATCAAAAGTAGATCGATTTTGGCAGCGTAAAAATAGCATTTTAACACTACAAACTTGGTTTGAAAAAAAACAAAGCGAGCTGGGCAATATTGATTTAGTGCTTTCTAATCTTGATAGAAGTAATAACTTGCTCGCGCGTAGTAATATCAAAAATGTTCATTTTGTTATTCACAACTCAGTTAATGCAGAACTTGCACGTCAAAAAAAGTTAGGTCCATTTTCATACTTATATCTTAAAAAAAGTAAGCAAAATTTAAATGGTAAATCACTTATTTGCGTATCAAAGGGTGTTGAAAAAGAAATAATACAAGGGGATTTAATTAACCCAAGTGCAATTGCGACTATTTACAACCCGTTCGATTTTGAAAAAATAAGACAGCAAGCAAATGAGCAAAATAACAATATCCCAAATGAGCCCTACTTAATTCATGTAGGAAGACTCGCCAAACAAAAACGCCACGATATATTATTTGCAGCATTTGCAAAGCTTGATAAAAAATACAAGTTAGTACTTTTATGTAATAAACCGGCTAAAGCGCTAAAGCTTGCACAGGAATACGGCATAGAAAAACAGTTAGTAGTGCCAGGATTTCAACAAAACCCGTACAACTGGATTAAGCATGCCAAAGCTTTAGTGTTGAGTTCTGATTTTGAAGGACTTCCAACGGTATTAATTGAGGCTTTAGCGGTGGGTACTCCGGTAGTTAGTACTAATTGTACATTTGGACCAAGCGAGATATTAACAGGCGAGCTAAGTAAATATTTAGTACCCGTTCAGCAAAGTGAGGCATTAGCCAATGCCGTTAAGCAGGTGCTAGCAGATAAGCCAAATGTAGAAAACGCAGATATTCTAAAACAAGTACAGGCAGAGCAGGTTGCTCTGCAGTATTTAGCATTGGCTAACTAAGTTAACTTATATTAGGTTAACTTATATTAGCGAGTGCTTTGAGGTAGTTGCTATGCAGAGTTTGCCAGTCAGTCGCTTGCCAATTAAATGACTCGTTTCGACCTTGTTCTTTTAAAAATGAGCGCTCAAGTCGTTCCATATTACTTTGTTGCCACTGCACATTAGGCATTTTTATTTCACCTCTATCAAAGTCGATAATGTACACATCACCAGTATCATCAAACAAAATGTTATTAATGTTTAAATCGGCGTGATACACACCTTTTGAATGAAATAGCGCGATTGTTTTAGCTATGCGCTCCAACTCATCTTCGGTCAATGGGCGTTCAATTAATACATCGAGTACACTTTTAGCGCCTTTAACAGCCTCGGTAATAATATCACCACGATAAATTAATCCGCTGCGGGTTACTTTAGCTGCAATAGGGGTTGGTACGTTTAAACCAAGCTCTATAAGTTTACTCATTAAGCTAAACTCTTTATACACACGGGTTTGTTCAAGTCCTGGGTATAAATATTGATCGCTTAGCAATTTACCTACTAAGCCACCGCGCCAATAATGCCTAAGTACGGCTGTTAATTCGTCTTGCTTAAAAAACCACGCAGTTGCTCGACCTTTTTTAGCGCCCACAATTTTATTTTGTTGTTGCCAATAATTTGCATCAAACCAATCGAGGGTAATTTGGCTCGTGTATTTAGGGTGGCTTAATACAGTGTGATTGCCTTGCACGTGTTGTTTAAACATAGCTCTGCGTAATTGCTAAATAATGTGCCTATATTAGCGCGTTTTAAAGCTGAGGATAAGTGCTTGCAATAGCGTGATTATAATTTAAGATCGGCTTTTGTATTTAATACCTAAGGGAATGTGTGACTCAAGCTCCTAACTATTCATCTATTTGTATATTAAGACTCTCAGCCATTGGTGACGTATGTCATGGTGTGAGTGCTGTACAAGCCATTCAAAAAGCACACCCAAATGCAAAAATCACCTGGGTTATTGGTAAAATAGAAGCGATGTTACTTGCCGACTTACCGGGTGTTGAGCTGGTGGTATTTGATAAAAAACAAGGTAAAGCAGCACTTAAAAGCTTAAAGCAACGCTTTAAAGATCAACAGTTTGATGTACTACTTAATATGCAAGTTGCATTAAGGGCTGGGTTTGTAGCGCGTTGTATTCCTGCAAAAGTAAAAATAGGGTTTGATTGGGCGCGTTCAAAAGAATTGCACAGCTTGTTTATTAATAAACGAATAGCCCCAGAAGCTCAGGCGCATGTGCTTGAAGGCTTTAAAGGTTTTGCAAAAGCCATTGGTGTAGCTGATTATAAACCGAGTTGGGACATGCCATATACAGAGCAAGACCAAGCGGTTGCTGATGAACTACTAACACCAGAGTACCTAACTAATAAACTGTTAGTAATATCGCCAGCAGCAAGTAAAGCACAGCGCAATTGGCTCGCTGATTGTTATGCAGCATTGGCTGATTATGCAAATGAGCAAGGCTTTAAGGTGGTATTGACGGGGGGGCCAACAGAACTTGAAATTAACCTAGCAAATAGTATTGTTGAGTATAGTAAAACACCTATTTTAAATTTAGTGGGTAAAACGAAACTCAAAGAGTTGTTGTGCGTGTTAAAGCGTGGCAGCTTAGTGCTTGCGCCCGATACGGGTCCTGCACATATGGCGGTAACGGTTGGTACGCCGGTTATTGGTTTATACGCACATTCAAACCCAGCACGCACAGGTCCTTACTTATACCAAGACTACGTGGTAGAGGTTTATCATCAAAATTTGCTTAAGCAAACTGGTAAAACAGCTGAGCAAGTGCCGTGGGGTACGCGCGTAAAAGGCGATGATTTAATGAGCCAAATTACAGTTGATAACGTAAAAGCGATGTTTGATCATGTTGTACAAAAAGAGTCTTTGTAATGAATGCACAAAAAAAAAATAAAGCACTTTTTTTAGACCGAGATGGCGTAGTAAATGTTGACCATGGTTATGTGTATCAAAGCGATAAATTTGAATTTATTGAAGGTGTTTTTAGTACTTGTAAAGCATTTTATGATGCGGGCTATAAAATCATAATCGTCACTAATCAATCTGGAATTGGCCGAGGTTATTACACCGAAACTGATTTTTTAGCACTAACGCAATGGATGAAAGCTCAATTTAGCGATCACAGTATTGAAGTTGCCGATGTGTACTTTTGCCCTCATCACCCTAAAAAAGCGCACCCTGAATATTTGAAAGAGTGCAGTTGCAGAAAGCCTGCGCCAGGGATGTTATTGCAAGGCATACAAGAGCATAACATCGACCCTGCTTGCAGTATAATGGTGGGCGATAAACTCAGTGATATGCAGGCTGCGAAAAAAGCAGGGATCACTACCCGCGTTTTAGTGCGTTCAGGTCAAAGCTTTGATGAAAGTGCCAAGCAAGAGGCTGATTTAATTATCGATTCTATAAACAGTTTACCTGCACTTTTAAAGACATAAATAGACTAAACAGAGTAGCCTGTAAACTGGCAGAAATTCCTTCCAGTTTAGGGCGTTTGCGACGAACTGCAAACCGTGCATTTTCCCCATTAAACTTTTACAATACCCCCCATAATAAACAGTTGCTTAAATGTGGTTGTTTACCCGTTCAAATAAATGGAGAACACAGATGAGAGCATCTGCTTTTTTTAGCCAGCTACAACAGCAAATTGAAGACGTAAAAACCGAAGGTTTGTATAAAAGCGAACGTATTATTAAATCTCAGCAGCAAGCTCAAATCGAAGTTGCATCAGGTAAAGTAATCAACTTTTGTGCTAATAACTACTTAGGTTTAGCTAATAGCCCAGAGCTAATTGAAGCTGCGCAAAACGGTTTAAATAATCATGGTTTTGGTGTTGCGTCTGTTCGTTTTATTTGTGGTACGCAAGATATTCATAAAACACTAGAGAAAAAAATCAGTGAGTTTTTGGAAACTGAAGACACCATTCTATATTCTTCGTGTTTTGATGCAAACACCGGTTTGTTTGAAACTATTTTAGGCGCAGAAGACGCTATTATTTCTGATTCATTAAACCATGCATCAATTATTGATGGTGTACGTTTGTGTAAAGCCAAGCGTTTTCGTTATGCAAATAACGATATGGCTGATCTTGAAAAGCAACTTATTGCAGCAGATGAAGCCGGCGTTAAAACGAAACTAATAGCTACTGATGGCGTGTTTTCTATGGACGGCGTTATTTGTAATTTAGAAGCTGTGTGCGACCTAGCTGATAAATACGATGCACTTGTAATGGTTGATGACTCTCATGCTGTTGGCTTTGTTGGCGAAAACGGTAAAGGTACACCTGAGTACTGTAATGTATTAGACCGTGTAGATATTATTACCGGCACATTAGGCAAAGCGCTAGGCGGCGCTTCAGGTGGTTATACTTCAGGTAAAAAAGAAATTGTTGAATGGTTACGTCAGCGTTCACGCCCATACTTATTCTCAAACTCATTAGCACCTTCAATTGTTACTGCATCAATTAAAGTACTTGAAATGCTAGAAAATGGCGGCGAGCTTCGCGCTAAACTTTGGTCAAATGCTAAATATTTCCGTGAGCAAATGGAAGCTGCTGGTTTTACGTGTGCAGGTAAAGATCATGCAATCATCCCAGTAATGCTAGGAGATGCAAAAGTAGCCTCGTTAATGGCTGATAAGTTACTTGTTGAAGGTATTTACGTAACCGGTTTTTCATTCCCAGTAGTACCAAAAGGGCAAGCGCGTATTCGTACACAAATTTCAGCGGCGCATAGCATTGAGCAACTTGATATTGCTATTGATGCATTTACCCGTATTGGTAAAGAAATGGGCGTTATTTAATTTTATTTTAAACCGAAGCCTTGCTTCGGTTTTTTTAGTTGAGTGTGAATTATGAAAGCATTATCTAAATTAAAAGCAGAACCGGGCATTTGGATGACAGATGCGCCAAAGCCAGAAGTAGGTCATAACGACTTACTGATTAAAATTCGTAAAACAGCTATTTGTGGTACCGACGTACATATTTACAAATGGGATGAATGGGCAAGCAAAACTATTCCTACTCCAATGGTTGTTGGTCACGAATATGTTGGCGAAGTTGTTGATATGGGCCAGGAAGTTCGTGGCTTTAAAGTAGGTGACCGCGTATCGGGTGAAGGTCATATTACGTGTGGGCACTGTCGAAATTGTCGTGCTGGGCGTGTACATTTATGCCGTAATACAACAGGTGTAGGTGTAAATCGTGAAGGTGCATTTGCAGAGTATTTAGTTATTCCTGCGTTTAATGCATTTAAAATTCCAGATAATATTTCTGACGAGCTAGCTTCAATTTTTGACCCGTTTGGCAATGCAGTTCATACCGCATTATCGTTCGACTTAGTTGGCGAAGATGTACTTATTACAGGTGCTGGCCCAATTGGTATTATGGCTGCGGCTGTAGCAAAACACGTTGGTGCTCGCCACGTCGTTATTACCGACGTAAATGAATACCGCCTAGATTTAGCCCGCAAAATGGGTGCATCACGTGCTGTAAACGTGGCAAGCGAAAAGCTTGAAGATGTAATAAAAGACTTAGGTATGACAGAGGGCTTTGATATTGGTCTTGAGATGTCAGGTGTGCCAAGCGCTTTTAATTCAATGCTTAATAACATGAACCACGGCGGTAAAATTGCCATGCTAGGTATTCCACCATCTGATATGGCAGTTGATTGGAACCAAGTTATTTTTAAAGGTTTAGTGATTAAAGGTATTTACGGTCGCGAAATGTTCGAAACGTGGTACAAAATGGCAAGCTTGATTCAATCTGGTCTTGATTTGAACCCAATTATTACACATCAGTATTCTGTGGATGACTTCCAAGCTGGCTTTGATATGATGATTTCAGGTCAGTCAGGTAAAGTAATTTTAAACTGGGATTAGTTCCTAACTAAATTACAAGAAGGGCGGCTTTAGCCGCCTTTTTTATACTATTAATTAAAGAGACTTCAATGGCATTTAAACACATTTCTATAGCGCAAACGTTAGAGCTTTTAGATAAAGAAGACGTTGTAATTGCAGATATTCGCGATCCAAATTCGTATCAAGCTGGTCGTATTCCAGGCTCAGAAGCACTTTCTAACGGTAATATTGCACAATTTATGATGGAAAAAGAATTCGATCAGCCAATTATTATTGTGTGTTACCACGGTATGAGCTCTCAGGGCGCAGCTAGTTATTTAGTTGAGCAAGGCTTTGAAGATGTTTACAGCATGGATGGCGGTTTTACTGCTTGGGAAGCGTCTTATAGCGAGAAAGTAGAGCGATGATAGAGCTTGGCAGTTTAAATAACCCACGCGCCGCACAAGGCTTTATAGATTATTTAAAAAGCCAGGGCCTAGATGCAAAGATACACTCGGCAGATGGCAGTAATGTCATTATTAGCGTGACTGAGGAGGACTTTCATCAAGTTCAGCCTTTATGGGTTGAGTTTACACAAAACCCTAATCATGAAAAATACCAGCAAGCATCTTGGGATGTAGGCAGCACACAATCGCCGCTTAAATATCAAGGGCAATCACTTAATCTTATGGCGCGGTTTAAAGCGCTTAGCTGGCTTAACCAAACTGTTAGCATATTGAGTATTGTTATTTATGTCGCTTTTTTATTGGGTGGATTTGATGAAATTTATACAGCTCTGCAATTTAATCCATCACAACCGCTTAGTTGGTTAACACCTGCGCTTGTGCATTTTAGCGCGATGCATATTGTGTTTAATTTAATTTGGTGGATGTCGCTTGGCGACAATATCGAAAAGCAATGCGGAAAACTCAGCTTAATAGGTTTGTTTTTAGTGACTGCACTTATTAGTAATTGGGCGCAATACCTAATGGTTGGTCCCAACTTTGGCGGTTTGAGTGGCGTAGTATATGGGTTACTTGGTTTTTGTTGGATTCATAGCTTTTTAAATCCGAACAAGCCTGCGCTGGTTAGTACGGCTATTGTTGGTTTTATGTTGATTTGGTTAGTGCTTGGGTTTGCAGATGTATTGTTTGTAGGTATGGCTAATTGGGCGCACTTAGGTGGATTAGTTAGCGGTATGGCTTTTGCCTACACCGCCAAAGTATTTAACGCAAAACGTTAAATACTAATGATATAAATATTTAGTGAACAAGACTTCACGGATGATCTCTTGTCCTGTTTCTTCTTTTAAGAGGCTTTTTAGTTTTTCGGCGCACTTTGCGCGTATTTCTTCACGGCCAGTAAGGGATTTTATTTTTTCTTCAGGCTCTTTAGATAAAATCTCTACTAGGGCATCACGTAGTAATGGCGTGTGGTGCTCTACTACTGCAATATCTGAAGTGTCATTAAGCATTAAATCAATAGTTACACGCACATAGCCCATTTTTTTACTTGATGCGCCAATGTAGTTGGTGATTATATCGGGCTCAAAACCAAAATAACCAACTGTAGATTCAGCACGAGCTGTAAAGCTTATGACACTTACAAAGAACGTAAAAAGACCTGCGTATACTATTTTTTTCATATTTAAAGCGTTTCTTAAAACTTGTTACAAATAGTTTATACTTAATAGTGGGTAATAAACAGCGCCAAGCTATTATTTATGGTTATAAAACATCACTTTTTCAAAAGCTTTGGCAATGGTATCATCTCGTTGTTTTTTATTTTGTTGAGCTATTGTGATTACTTATCCTCTGTCTATATCTGCTAATTGGCAGTCCACTTCATATGTAAGTGACTTATCTCCTCTAGAGCAAGAATGGCTTTTTGAACCTAATTCTTTAACTGCTAAATTAAAAAGTAAATCACAAATTTTTAGTGTAAGAGTATTAAGCGAGCAGTTATTTACTTTAAGTCTAGAGCAAAAGTTATTACTAAACTGTAGCGCTAAAACAGCTATTAATAGAGAAGTACTCTTATTGTGCGATAACAAACCTGTGGTATACGCACAAAGCTGGCTTCCTAAAAATGATTCGAGCAATCCTTTGCACAATATGGGTGAACGACCTCTTGGTGATGTGATTTTTCAAGACCCAGCACTAAAACGAACGGATATAGAAATTGCTTATTTTGATGCCAAGCACCCCGTTCAGCTATTAGTTGCAAAATTAAACCTACCCGAAAAAAACTTACTAGGGCGTCGAAGTGTATTTTCACTCAAAGAATATAAATTTTTAGTGTGTGAAGTGTTTTTACCAGGAGCATATTTATACTCATGAAATTAGCCGCTTTAAAGCCAAAACATATTTCTTACTATATACAGCTAATGCGTATAGATAAGCCCATTGGTACCTTGTTATTACTTTGGCCAACATACTGGGCTTTATGGCTTGCTAATAGTGGGATGCCGAGCTTACTTAACTTTATTATATTTACGCTGGGCGTTGTTGTTATGCGAAGTGCAGGGTGTGTAATTAATGATTTTGCAGATAGGAAAATAGACGGCTCTGTAAAACGCACAGCTCAGCGGCCGCTAGCTTCAGGGCGGGTTAGTAGTGGTGAGGCACTTAGCCTATTTTTACTACTCATAGTTATTGCGTTTATTTTAGTATTAATGCTTAGCGTTAATACTATTTTGCTTTCTTTTGGTGCTTTGGCTTTAGCCTTTTGCTACCCTTTTATGAAACGCTATACACAATTACCACAAGTTGTTTTAGGGGCTGCATTTGGTTGGTCTATTCCAATGGCCTATATGGCTTCAATAAATGCATTACCGCAGCAGGCATGGTTATTATTTATAGCCAACATTTGCTGGACAGTCGCTTATGACACTATGTATGCGATGGTTGATAGAGATGACGATTTAAAAATAGGGGTAAAATCAACCGCTATTTTATTTGGTAAATTCGACCGCCACATAATCTTTTTACTTAATGCTGTATTTATAGCGCTGGTTGCGTTTATTGGTATAAGTAATCATTTAAGTGTCGCGTTTGGCGTTGGTTTGAGTGTAGCCGCTGGTTTATTGGCATATCAACAAACGCTTATTCATAAACGTGAAAGAGATGCCTGCTTTAAAGCATTTTTAAATAATCATTATGTGGGCTTGGCTATCTTTATAGGGTTATTACTTTCATACCCAATAGCATTTTAAAGCCTTAATAAAGGCTGTTAAAATTCTCTATTTAGAGCTATCGGGGTGGATCAATAATGCCGCTAATAGAGGCATTTTTTCTAAACCATCCAGCAATAGAATAGCGTTCGTCAACTGCAGGAAGCACTTCATGAGCAAAACGTTCGCTTTCAAACATAACCAATGTGCCAGCAGTTGGTTTAATGGTTATTTCTACTTCTTTACTTTTAGGTTTATATATAACAAGTTCGCCACCTTGCTCTGGCGTATTTAAATAAAGCACCGTTGTAAATACACGATTAGATCGACCTTTAAATGCATCTAAGTGTTTTTTGTAAAAATCACCCTGTGTATATTTTGCATAATGGCATTCGTAATCAAATAGCCCCATAAAAAAGCTACGATTTAACGTGGTTTTTATACTTTGCATTATTGCTTGATACGTAAGCTGTGCTTGAGAGCTGCCGTCAAACCAATAGGTTTTGTCAGTGCGAATAGTTTTATCTATTTGTAAGTTATTTAATCGACCAATACCGGCAAGGCTAAAGTGGGGGTTTATACGGTGACAATCTGCAACTAAATCGTTAACTAAATCGGCAATAAGCGCGTTATGAATTACGGTGTATCCTTGGCGTTCTATATCATCTAAATAGACATCAGGACCAAAAAGTGTGTTCATTCACATCAGCTGTTTAAAAAAGGTGCGACAGTGTAGCCGAAAAGCGATTTAAAGCTACTGTTTATTGTGCCGCACTTTTTCAAAAAGAAGGGTTAGTTAAATGCAGCTCCCGCCTTTTTTATAAGCGACAACAAGTGTTCTACATGTTCGGTAATAGACGTTTGTTGGCTTGTTTGTACAACGAGTTGTTCGTGATTTAAATCTTTATTTGTTTTTAGTTGCACGAGTTCAGAGTTCTCTGCGATTGTGTTTGCATGCTCAATGCTTGCAATAGCAAAGTGATCTGATTTAACTACACCAGCCATTACTTGCTCAATGCTACCCACTTTAATACTTGATGATTTATTTAAAGAATCAATTGCTTCATTAAGCATAGTTTGCACTTGTTTAGATTGAGAGAAGCAGCCAAACATAGGGTAGCTATCAAGATTTTGCTTACTTATATCGTTTTTATGTGCAAGAGGGTGATTTTTTGAAACAAATAATACAAGCTGATCAGGTAAGTGAATGTCACTGCCAATACTATTAATAGCTTGAGAGTATACACTTATGTCTATTTCACCTTGTTGGAGTCTGCGTGTTAGCTCTTGTTGATCTTGTAACTGCATTTCAATTTTTATATGAGGATATTGAGCTAAAAACTGTCCACAAGAAATAGGTACTATGCTGCTTGCCTTATTGGTATAGCCAATAACAAGTTTTTCATTAGCATTACCGTTTACTGATTGAAAAATCCGTTTTTTCGTTAGCTCAAGTTCCGATAGAGTCGTTTTAGCATATTCAAGGAAAAGTTCGCCTTCAGGCGTTAATTTAACAGAACGAGTTGAGCGTTTTACTAACTCATATCCCATTTCATTTTCAAGTGTTTGAATGCTGCGCGTTAGCGCTGAAGTACTAATTTGGGTTTGTTCAGCTGCTTGTCTAAAGTGACGTAATACACCAAGTGCTACAAATTGCTCTAATTGTTCAAATCTCACTTTATAGTCCCTTTTTATAAGTAAGTCGCAGATACCACGGATATCAAATATATTAATTTTTATTCTAAAGTTTAGTAAAATTCTATATTGAAATACGGTTGCAAGTTCATACGTGTTTCCAGCAGGATACCCCCCTTTTAGTATTAATTAAAGAGGAAAGCGACCAAATAGTATTACTTTTTTAATTGATAACTAGTTGTTTATTGTGTTTTGTCTATATTTTTGCAATTAACTATCTAGGCAAAGTTATTTTAACTCAGTGGGTTAGTTAGGAGATTGGAATTTAATTGTTCTAATTAATAAAAAAGTACGCCCCAAAATAGGGCGCACATATAACATGATTATGACAAATAATAGGGTGTTTTATCTATAAGAGTTTATTTTACAAAATTTCTATTTATTCGGCTGCTTAATGGTTTATTTTCAATGCTTTGTAGTTCTATTTCAATCGCATCACAGGAAATATGTATTTCGAATAAAGACGTTAATAACGATAAACTTAAGCAAGCTAAGCTAATGCCAAATAAAATAATCCCTGTGGTATTAAATTCAATAAATAAAGCAAACATCGAAAATGTACACAGTAAAAAAGAGGCTACGCCGTATACCTGCATTGTTCTTATTAAGTTTATTCGTTTACGTAAGTTAGTGATTTGAGCGACTACAACAGGTCGGATAGATTCGCCTTCACGCGCATTTAACTCTCTAATTAATTGCGCTAAAACTAAAAATCGGTTTGTATAGGCTAATAATAGCAGCGATATGGCCGGAAAAAGTAAGCCCGGGGTTGTAAGTGTCATGTTTATTCCTTAAAAGTGCAGCATGCTAATAATTTAGCGCAGGATATTGATAACACAAAATAAATGAGGTGAATATTGCAAAATATTAATAATAAAAATTCAACTGATAGCTCTTTTCAATGGGTTACAATTTATAAAGCCGAAAATACCCTTGAAGCTAATATTATTAAAGGTTTAATACAAACCAGTGGCATTGAATGCAAAATAAAAGGTGAGATGCTCCAAGGCGCATTGGGAGAAATTCCATTTGATCAAGCACAAGTTAGTGTGCAGGTTTATGCGATAAAAGAGCGCCATGCGCGCCAAATATTGTTAAACTATCAACAAGTAAAACAATCCGCTCCAGATTGGGTATGCCCTAACTGTAATGAGCATAATGGATCAACATTTGATTTTTGTTGGTCGTGTGAGACGTTAAAGAATGACTAAAGCAAATAATTTTCAGCGTATTAGAGAGCTTAACTATTTACAAAAAGCTGTTTTAGCAAGTGCTTTAATAGAGCGAATGCTGCCAAATTACGGTTTATTTAGCGAAGCAACGGGGTTTGGTGATGAAACCTTACTTCGTAATTCGCTTAATGTTTGTTGGGAAAAAATATTACTGCCTAAAAGTAAAATAGATCTCGAAAAACAAGTTGAAAAAATAGAACCGAATGTTCCTGAACTTGCTGATTTTGATATGTTTGGTACTTACCCTGCTATTGATGCTGCAACGTCTTTACTTAGCTTAATGCATGGTTTAATGGCGCAAGATGAGCAAGAGTTCATTAGTGTCAGTAAAATATCTCAAGCAACAGTGGCCCGCTTTATTGAATATCAAATGACGGTTGAAGGTGAGGTTGCAGATAACACGGCCGTTAGAGAGCATCCATTAATGCAATACGAAATTGAAGTATTAGGTGAGCTAATTGATTTTGTAGAAAATATGGGGCGTATTACCTCTGATAGCGTGAAGGCACTTAAAAAGTTTGCCCTAGAAGATGGCCAAACAAATATTGGCCTTACGTTATAAAAACAGCGAAGTGAAATTTTAAAGGCAGGAGAAGTACAGTGCGAATTTTAGGCATTGAATCGTCATGCGATGAAACAGGTATTGCAATATACGATGACGAAAAAGGCTTGTTAGCTCATCAACTATACAGCCAGGTAAAAGTACACGCTGATTATGGCGGTGTAGTACCGGAACTTGCATCGCGCGATCATGTTCGTAAAACGCTACCACTTATAGACGCAGCTTTTGCACAAGCGGGTTGCGGCCCAGAAGATTTAGACGGTATTGCTTATACTGCAGGCCCAGGTTTAGTTGGAGCATTATTGGTAGGTACTTCTATTGGTCGTTCATTAGCATACGGTTGGGATATTCCAGCTGTTGCTGTTCATCATATGGAAGGGCATTTACTTGCTCCGATGCTTGAAGAAAATATTCCTGAGTTTCCGTTTATTGCATTGCTTGTATCGGGCGGTCATACCATGATGGTTAAAGTAGCGGGTATTGGACAATACGAAGTACTAGGTGAGTCAGTTGATGATGCCGCAGGCGAAGCCTTTGATAAAACGGCTAAGTTACTTGGTCTTGACTACCCTGGAGGTCCGCGCTTAGCTAAAATGGCCGAACAAGGCGTTGCGAAGCGCTTTATTTTTCCTCGCCCGATGACCGACAAACCAGGTCTTGATTTTAGTTTTAGTGGTTTAAAAACTGCAGCATCAATCACTATTCGTGAAAATGACGACGACGATCAAACTAAAGCTGATATAGCGCATGCATTTCAAACAGCGGTTATTGATACGCTGGTTATTAAGTGCAAGCGAGCGCTTAAACAAACAGGTATTAAGCGTTTAGTAATCGCCGGTGGCGTAAGTGCAAATACACAGCTTCGACTGCAGCTTGAACGCGTAATGAAAGGTATGAAAGGCGAAGTTTTTTATCCGCGTACTGAATTTTGTACCGACAACGGTGCAATGATTGCTTATGCAGGAATGCAACGTTTAAAAGCAGGGCAATTTGCCACGCTTGATATGAAAACAAAACCTCGTTGGCCTATAGATAGCCTTGAGCCGATTTAATGACTCATATTTTAGATATTTTTGTTTTCATCGGTGGGTGCTTTTTTAGCACCCACTTTTGGTTCTTCCCCGCTAAATAATCGAATAATATTAGTACGGTGACGAAATATAATTAACAGCGTGATAAAAGTAACGGGAAGAGTATAAAGTGGTTTTATTAGCCATGTATATAAGGGCGCTAAAGATACAGCTACAAGCGCTGCCAGTGATGAATAGCGTGTTATTGCTACTATAACTAACCAAGTGCACACAAGTAAACCAGCCAATGATAAGCCAATAGGTAATAATGAGCCAAATGCCGTTGCTACTGCTTTACCACCTTTGAAGCTAAAAAATAGTGGGTACATATGGCCTAAGCAAGCTGCTACTGCGACTAAACCAAGCTCTAAAGGTTCAACTTCTAAAAAATAAGCCCCCCATACCGGAATAGTGCCTTTTAAAATATCAAACACTAAAACCAAGCAAGCCGGAAATGCTCCGCCTAATCTATAAACATTTGTAGCTCCTGGGTTGTTAGAACCACTATTACGAGGGTCAGGGAGTTTGAACAACCGCGACACTAGAATAGCCGACGAAATCGACCCAAGTAAATAAGCTAAAACAAACATTAAAGTGGCTAACACACGCTTCCTTATTTTTTAATTGCTATACCAATTGATAGTACTTTTAAGCTATTATTGGCAGCAAAATTTATCGTGAAAATTATTAACAGGCTATTTAATAGCTAGTTTGGTTATTTTGCTATTGTAGAAGTTATTTTCACATATTTAAACACTGGCTAAACCATATACAGTATTAATTTTATTGATGCCTTGTATAGTTGCTTAGTCGTTTGTTGTTATTTGGAGTATCAATGGATAAGGTTTTTATATCTCAATTGCACGTCGACACTATTATTGGAGTGTACGACTTTGAAAAAGAAAGTAAACAGAGCCTTTATTTTGATATTGAAATGCTTAGTGATATTAAGCCTGCAGCCGAAAATGACGATATTAATTTAGCACTGGATTACTCAAAAGTAAGCGAACGCGTTATTAAGCACTGCACTGCAAAACCTGTTGAGTTGCTAGAGACTTTGGTTGAGCAGTTGGCTGAGATTATTTTAAGCGAGTTTAATACGCCACAAGTTACTATAAGAGTAAGTAAACCTGCAGCAGTAGCACAAGCACAAACTGTGGGTGTTGAAATTACACGTGTTAAGGCAACTGACTAAATGGCTCAAATTTATATCAGCCTAGGGTCAAATATAAATAAAGCGCATTATATACAATGTGCATTAATTGCACTTAAGCAGCACTTTGAGCACATTGTGCACTCGTCTGTTTTTGAAAGTGAAGCAGTTGGGTTTGCTGGCAATAATTTTTATAATTCAGTAGTTGGCGCTACAACTGATATGTCGCTTGCTGATGTATGCGCTTTATTAAAACAAATAGAGCGTGATAATGGGCGTACAGCGAACGATAAAAAATTTAGTCCACGAACGCTCGATTTAGATTTACTGTTTTATGATGATGTAACTTGCGATTCCCCAGCGCAATTACCACGTGATGAAATAACTAAAAATGCATTTGTATTACAACCTCTGAGTGAGGTTGCCCCAGATTTTTATCATCCTGTAGCTAAGCAAACGATTGCGCAGTTATGGAATGAATATAATAACCCTCAACAAAAGCTATGGAAGGTGGAGTTTTCTAACCTATGAGTATTATCGAAATAATTATTTTAGCCCTCATACAGGGATTTACTGAGTTTTTACCAATATCGAGTTCTGCGCATTTAATTCTCCCATCGCAAATTTTAGGCTGGGAAGATCAAGGGCTTGCGTTTGACGTAGCAGTACATGTTGGTACTTTAATAGCCGTTGTTATTTATTTTCGTAAAGAAGTAGTAGATATACTAAGCGCATGGTTTAAATCTTTTGGTAAGCAAGGCACTACCGATGACAGTAAATTAGGCTGGTGGATTATACTAGGTACAGTGCCTGCCGCTATTTTAGGTTTACTTTTAAAAGACTTTATTGAGTTATATTTGCGAAGCGCTTGGGTAATTGCTACTACCACCATTGTATTTGGTTTATTGCTTTGGTACGCGGATGCAAAAGGGAAACAAATTAAAACTATTTATCAGCTCAATTGGAAAACGGCACTTATCATTGGTTTCGCACAAGCTGTTGCAATGATCCCGGGTACTTCTCGATCAGGTATCACGATGACAGCTGGTTTAATGTTGGGTATGAATAAGCAAAGCGCAGCGCGTTTTTCGTTTTTACTAGCGATTCCGATTATTTCTATGATGGGGCTTTATTATATTGCAGAGCTTGCACTGGGTGACCATGTAGTTGATTGGAATACATTATTGCTTGGTGTGGTGCTATCGTTCTTATCGGCTTATGCATGTATATTTATGTTTTTAAAAGTAATAGAGCGAATGGGTATGTTGCCATTTGTAATATATCGTTTATTACTCGGTGTCGGTTTGATTGTATTTTTAACGCTATAAACAAACTTAATTAGTAAAACCAAAAAAAAGCACCTTTAGGTGCTTTTTTTAGTTTTAAACTCAGCTTATAAATTTAATAAATAAGCTTCAATAAAACGGCGTTGGTTAGCGGCTTTTGGCGCTGTTTTAAATATAAGTGTATTACCATTTTTACGTAGTTTTAGCTCATTAGTAAATTTACATTCGATAGCATTGAACTGAGCTATGTCGTTTTTAAAACTTTGGTCTTTTTCGCACATGTATGCCATTTCGTTTGCAACTTGTGCACAAAATGAACCCACTGGATATTCTTTTAGGTTTTCATCATCAATGCTTTCCCAATCAACATTGGTATTTATTTTTAATCCGCATTGCTTATCTATTTCGCTATTAGCGGCAGCTATATTTTTTTGTTGATACCCTAAATGCTTTTCACGATTAAACTTCGCTAGTTTAGCTTGAGTACCTTTATTTAACTGTTGATCGTATTGCGCTTTTAAATCTTCAACAATGGCAGGGTTTGATTCTTCTTTTTTTGATAAGTAAATTCCATCACGAGTGTCTGGAATATAAAGATTGTAAGAGCAACAGCGGTAGCCTTCCTCAACACTTACTAAACTTCTTTGTGTACCATCGTAAGTATATTTGTAAGCTTTATTACTACCATGAGGTTTTAAATCGGTTAAAAATACAATGCCATCAATATCATGGTTTATGCCTGTTACTTTTACTAAAGCTTGTTTTTTATCTGTTGTTGGGGCAATAACAACATTAACGCCTTCGCCCGAACTTAGTTCTATTGGGTACTTAGCAAATTCCAAAGCAAAGCTTTTTTGACTAAGTAAAATACAGGCTATAAAGAATAGTTTTTTCATATTAAGTCCTTTTTAAGTTTTAAAGTTATACAGCAAGCTGGTTTATAACATTGATAATAATTGATTAAAAGCAATACAGGGTAGGTGAACGTGCCTATTTTTTGATTTTTAGCGTTTAAAAAACTAATTAACGTGTTTTTGGCACGAGTGAATTGTGCAGACGTACATAGTAACTAAGCACGAATTTTGGCATTATAGCGCCATTAAACTTTGCATAGCTGTAAAGTGAGCATACGATTTAAGGAAAGTATATGCATATACATATTTTGGGCATTTGTGGCACGTTTATGGGTGGTATTGCAGCCATTGCTAAATCATTAGGTCATAAAGTAACGGGTTCTGATCAAAACGTTTACCCACCAATGAGTACGCAACTTGAAGAGCTTGGTATTGAACTGACTCAAGGCTACGACGTATCTCAATTAGAGCCAAAACCAGATATGGTAGTTGTCGGTAATGCAATGAGCCGTGGTAACCCGTGTGTTGAATATGTGCTTGATAAAGGTCTGCCTTACACCTCAGGCCCTGAATGGCTTAAACATAATTTATTACAAAACTCGTGGGTACTTGCTGTAGCGGGTACGCATGGTAAAACAACCACAGCAAGTATGCTTGCGTGGGTTTTAGAGTATGCAGGTTTAAAACCAGGGTTTTTAATTGGCGGCATAGTCCAAAATTTTGGTGTATCGGCCAAAGTGGGTGAAACGCCATTTTTTGTTATTGAAGCGGATGAATACGACACAGCTTTTTTTGATAAGCGCAGTAAGTTTGTCCATTACCTTCCACGTACACTTATCTTAAATAATCTTGAATTCGATCACGCTGATATTTTCGACGATTTAAACGCAATAAAAAAACAATTTCATCACTTAATGCGTACATTACCTCAAAGCGGCAAGGTAATTTGGCCCAAGCAAGACGTAGCGCTTAATGACGTAATAGCACAAGGGCTTTGGAGCGAAAGCGAAACGCTAGGCGATGATTGGAGCTATGAATTAATAAAAGCCGATGGTAGTGAGTTTAATGTACTTTTAAATAACGAAAAGCAGGGCACTGTTTGCTGGCAAGCAATAGGCGAGCATAACGTTAAAAATGCAATTATGACTATCGCAGCAGCGCGCCATGTGGGTATAGCTGTTGATCATAGTATTGATGCCTTAGGAGAATTTATTAGCCCTAAAAGGCGTATGGAGCTAAAGGCTGATATAAATAATATTAAGGTGTATGACGATTTTGCGCATCACCCAACAGCAATTAAAACTACGCTTGCAGGACTGCGCGCAAAAGTAGGCGATGAAAAAATTATCGCTATTTTAGAGCCGCGCTCAAACACTATGAAAATGGGCGTGCACCAATATACATTATTAGATTCACTGCGTGATGCTGACGACGTACTACTTTTTGAACCAGAGAATCTAAATTGGTCGCTAAAAGAGCAAGCAGATAAAGCAGGCATGCAGTGCTTTAGCAGCACGCAAACAATTATTGATACGGTGCTTGAAAATATTGAGCCTAATCAGCATATTTTAATTATGAGCAATGGCGGTTTTAATGGCCTTCATCAACACCTTGTTGATGGTTTAGCTGATAAATACAGCGGAGAATAGTGTGCAATTTAAAGATAGAATTACGCTCGCTTTTAGCGGTGCATCAGGTGCGCCTTATGGTTTAAGGTTACTTGAAGTATTGCTTGAGCAGCAATTTCAAGTTTACGTACTTATCTCAAGTGCAGCGCGAGTGGTGCTTGATACAGAATCAAATATTAAGCTCTCTGGTAATGAAGACAAAGCCACTGAGCAGTTAAGTACGCTGTTTAATGCTAAATCTGGGCAGTTAAAAGTATACGGTAAAGATAACTGGTTTAGCCCTGTGGCTTCGGGCTCTGCGGCGCCTAAAAAAATGGTGGTATGCCCGTGTAGTGCTGGGTCGGTTTCTGCAATTGCAGTAGGGGCGTCAGATAACTTATTAGAGCGCGCCGCTGATGTGGTAATTAAAGAACGCGGACAGTTAATTTTAGTGCCGCGCGAAACACCGTTTAACGAAATTCATTTAGAAAACATGCTTAAGTTATCTCGTTTAGGTGTGACCATAATGCCAGCAGCGCCTGGCTTTTATCATAAGCCACAGAGTATTGAAGACTTAGTTGATTTTATGGTGGCGAGAATTTTAGATCATTTAAATATTGAACATAACCTAACAAAACGTTGGGGTTATGGTGAGGGTAAGTAATGAATAAGCAAAATATTGCTTTAAATATAGAAGGCCTTACCAAGGTTTATAAAAATGGTGTTGAGGCTATTAAAGGCGTTGATTTACAAGTTAAAGAGGGCGACTTTTTCGCTTTACTTGGTCCAAACGGAGCAGGAAAATCAACCACTATTGGTGTTATTTCGTCACTTGTTAATAAAACAAAAGGCAAGGTAGAAGTATTCGGTTGTAATATTGATACTGATTTAGAAGCTGCAAAAGCGCATTTAGGCTTAGTGCCGCAAGAGTTTAACTTTAGTCAGTTTGAAACACTTAGCCAAATACTTGTTAACCAAGCCGGTTATTATGGTGTGCCACGTGGCGAAGCCCATAAACGTGCTGATAAGTACTTAGCGCAGCTTGGCTTACTTGAGAAAAAAGACAAACAAGCACGTACGCTTTCAGGCGGTATGAAACGCCGATTAATGATTGCGCGTGCCCTTATGCACGAACCTAAGTTGCTTATACTTGATGAGCCAACAGCGGGGGTAGATATAGAACTTCGTCGTTCAATGTGGGATTTTTTACGCCAAATAAATGAGCAAGGCGTTACTATTATTTTAACTACGCACTACCTTGAAGAAGCAGAGTTACTGTGTAAAAACATCGCCATAATCGATAATGGCCGAATTGTTGAAAACACGACCATTAAAGCACTGCTTGCAAAGCTTGATAAAGAAACCTTTATTTTAGATTTAAAAATGCCAGCAAACCCTGTAACGCTTGAAGGTTATAAATTTACCATGACGGACGATCACACTGTTGAAGTAGAAGTCGCTAAATCTCAAGGATTAAATGCGGTTTTTAGTGCATTAACAACTCAAGGTAATACTGTATTGAGTATGCGAAATAAAGCAAACAGATTAGAAGAGTTATTTGTTGGATTACTAGAGCAAGGGCGGGGCGAATAAATGTTTAAATATGGCGTAGCCTTAAAGAGTTTGTGGATCAAAGAGTGCATTCGTTTTTTACGTATTTGGGTGCAAACTTTAGTACCGCCAGCAATTACGATGAGCTTATATTTTGTTATTTTTGGTAACTTAATTGGTTCACGCATTGGCGACATGGGCGGCTTTAGTTATATGGAGTTTATTGTACCTGGCCTTATAATGATGTCGGTCATTACTAATTCCTATTCCAACGTAGCCTCTAGTTTTTACTCAACAAAGTTTCAAAAAAGCATTGAAGAGCTTTTAGTTGCACCTGTACCTAACTACATCATTGTTCTAGGTTATATGGGTGGCGGTATGACGCGCGGTATTATGGTGGGCTTTATAGTTACCTGTGTATCGTTATTATTTGTTGATATTCAAATTCATAATATTTTTGTAATTATGGCGACGGTTATTTTAACCTCAGCTGTGTTTGCTTTAGGTGGCTTAATTAATGCGATTTACGCAAACAGCTTTGACGATATAAGCATTATCCCCACCTTCATACTAACGCCACTAACTTACTTAGGCGGTGTATTTTATTCAATTACGTTGCTGCCTGAATTTTGGCAGAATGTATCACAAATCAACCCTATAATTTATATGGTTAACGCATTTCGTTATGGCTTTTTAGGTGTGTCGGATGTTGATTTGAGCGTGGCTCTTGGGGTTATTTTAGTATTTATAACAGCGTTATTTACATTAGCGCTTACATTGATCAAAAAAGGTGTGGGGCTAAGACATTAATGAGTGATGCAAATTCACGTAGTATTGTATCTAATCAAGCGGGTATTCATGAAAAGCTTGATGAAATAGTAAATAAGCACTTAGATGCTGAATTTAAAAAGCCAATTGCAGCACACACCCAAGCCGCATTTGACGAGGTTAATGCTAAAGTACAAGCCTTTAGTGGCCCGCTTATTTTAGACTCGTGTTGTGGCGTAGGTGAAAGCTCAGCTAACTTAGCTAAGCGCCACCCTGATGCACTTATAATTGGTATTGATAAATCGTCGCACCGATTAGATAAGCACGATGTTGAATATAAGCAAACAGATAGTGGTCAGTACATCTTAGTGCAAGCAGACTTAAATGACTTTTGGCGTTTAGCGGTTGCTGCTAATTGGCAACCTACGCACCATTATTTGTTGTATCCAAACCCGTGGCCTAAATCTAAGCATATTCGTAGACGCTGGCATGGCGCGGCTATTTTTCCATTTATCGTTAAGTTAGGTGGAAAATTAGAAGTGCGCAGCAATTGGGATATTTACGTTAAGGAGTTTGCTCGGGCGCTCGAATTAACAGGCAACCCTTGCGATGTAACGCTTTATGAGTCAGACGATGCAATTACGCCTTTTGAGCGTAAATACTGGGCCAGTGGCCAGCAAAGCCACCGACTCGTTATTAACTTACCTCGCTAAAGTAAGTTAAAGTGCTAATTCTTCTTCTATAACCGTACTAACATGTGACACTGGGTGGGCAAAGTAGTTGCCTTGCATTAGTGTCACATTCGCCTTTTTAAGTGCGGTTACTATGGTTGCATTTTCTACCGACTCTGCCATTAATTGCAAACCAAGTTGATTAGCAAAGCTGGCTATATGTTCAATAAATAAATAGATATCTTTGTCATTCACTATTTGCTTTATTAGTGCGCCATCTAGCTTAATACCATCTACTTCCAGCTTAAGTACGTTTGATATATTTGAATAACCACTACCAAAGTCATCAATAATAACCTTAACGCCTTTCGTTTTAACCATTCCAATAAATGCTTTCACCTCAGAAAAGTTGGCAATAGCTTGGGTTTCTAAAAGCTCTAGTGTGATATTACCAGGATGCGGGTAGCGCTTAAGTTCGTCCGCAATAAACTCACTTAAATTAGGGTCGAGCATATCTTGTGCTGTTATATTTAAACTCCAGCAAATATCGGTTTTTCTAAAGCGACTAACACATTGTGAAAATATAGTACGGGTAAGTATTCCGTCCATTCTTGATCGAGTAACAACATTTAAAAATGCATCAGGTTTTAACACTTCCCCTTGCGCCGTTACCATTCGAGCTAAACATTCGTATTGAACTACCTTGTTGGTATTTGTATCAATAATGGGTTGAAAGTAAGGCACTATACGGTTGTTATCAAACGCTTCACGCACCTCTTTAGCCATTTCAACATTGTATTGATATTGCGTTTTTACATCGTGTAGCGCTTTTGAGTAGTTAACTACGCTATGCCTGCCTTGTTTAGCTTGCAGCGCCGCTATATGAGCGTTTTCAAGTAGTAGTGATTTATTGCCACTGGCAATACCTGCACATAGGGTTATGTAAATAAAAGGGTCAGTTAACACTGGGGTATTAAAGTTATATGTTTTTACGAGATCGGTAAATTCGTCATTACTCATTTCTTTAGGCGCGAGTAATACTATTTTGTTGGTTGCCAGTCTGTATATATGGCAATGCGCAGAGCTTCTGAGTTTAAAGTGAATAAGTAAGTTTTTCATTACTTTATCACCCACTTCAGTGCCGTAGAAACTGTTTATATCTTCTATTTCATTAACCCAAATAACGGCTAACTGCATGTGATGAGCATTACTTTTTTTAATAAAGTACTCAAGAGCAATATGATTTGAAAAACCAGTACTTGAGTCAGTTGCTAAAGAGCGCTTTAGTAAATAAATATATATGGCGGCAACAAGTATCGCGATAAAAAAGAAGAAGCTAGCCATTGCAGCAGCTTTCGATACACTTTCTTTAAGTTTCTCATTTAAATTGTAAATAGTTATATCGGCACCCGTTAGATAGGTATTGCCGTTAATAGGGTCAACGTAAGGAATAAAAATAGTTTTAAAGTGGCCCCACTGATCGCTCGATATTTCAAATACAGGCTCGGTTGAGTAAAAAGCACTTATATTTGCATCGGTAGCTTCAGGGTAGAGATCTAAAAATTGAGTTACCTTGCCATTATTCTGATCGTCTTGCGTGTAGCTTGATGAGCTAAAAAGCACCTTACCGTCTTTTAAAATCATTGAATAGACATAAGCAATATCAAGTGCTTGAGCAAACTCAGAGAGTTGTTTACTTTTATCTTGATAGTAAGAAAAACTTATGTTGTCGCCTTGATTAACCGCACTTAAGTAATTTTCACCTAGAATATGTTTAACGCTGGTGGCGGCATTAAGTAAGCGATTATCAACCGACTGCATTATTTCAGCACGCGTGGTTTGGTAAGTGTAGTAAACATAGGTAAGCAAGCTTATTAAAAATAAGCTAAAGCCTGCCACTATCCAACTAACTTTGACTCTTCCTTCTGGCATATGTGTCCCTTTTTTGTTATCAAATTTATTATACCCAAAATAAGTAAATGCCCAATAAATAATTAGGTTTGGTAGAGTTTTAATTAAATTATCATTTTTTTGTCATCGCTTTGATTGCTTTTATAGGTTTAAACGAGACATTTTAGTTATATTGCAGTAAAGTTAGCGCAATTTTTAAAGAAACACGATTGCTCTAAATGTCCTAATAAGTAGGCGTTTTTGATGGGTAAGCGCGTGTTTTAGCTACACACACTAGGTATTGAGATGGATCAAAAGCGTTGTGCCGTCGCCTCTAAAGAAAGCCTTAAGCGTATATTTACTGTACCTGAAGCGCCAGACTCAACTTTAAGCAAAATCGAGCTTGAAATTTCGAGTAATTTAGCAGGTTTTCTAAACGAAAATATAGCGGCAATTGAAAAACCATTACATGAAATCGAAAAAGATTTTCAGTCGGCAGTGATCCCAGAGGATCCAACGTTTGTATCTGCTTATGCCCAAGACATAATGGAGCAACTTGTTGCGCATTCTGTGCATACAGCTGCGCCTAGCTTTATTGGTCACATGACCTCTGCCTTGCCGCATTTTTTATTACCACTGTCAAAATTGATGGTAGGGCTAAATCAAAATCTAGTAAAAATAGAAACGTCTAAAGCGTTTACGCCTCTTGAACGTCAAGTGCTTGGAATGATGCACCATTTAGCTTATGGGCAAGAAGATTCATTTTATTCTAAATGGATGCACAGTGCTAAAACCTCATTAGGTGCATTTTGCTCTGGTGGAACGGTCGCTAATATTACTGCGCTTTGGATTGCTCGAAACCGCTTATTAAAACCCGATGGCGATTTTAGAGGTATCGGCGCACAAGGCCTAATTGCCGGTATGCTGCATTACGGCTATAAAGGTTTAGCAGTATTAATATCAGAACGCGGACATTACTCATTAGGTAAATCGGTTGATTTACTCGGTATTGGCCGCGATAACTTAATTGGTATTAAAACCTGCGAAAATAATAAAGTAGATGTAGGAGCTATGCGCGAAAAAGCACGTGAGCTTGAATCGCAAGGCATTAAAGTAATGGCGATTATTGGGGTAGCGGGTACAACCGAAACCGGTAATATTGACCCACTTGATGAAATGGCCGACTTAGCACAAGACATTAACTGCCATTTTCATGTAGATGCTGCATGGGGAGGAGCAACCCTTTTATCGAACACGCATCGCCCTTTACTAAAAGGGATTGAGCGAGCAGATTCAATTACCATCGATGCACATAAACAAATGTATGTACCAATGGGAGCGGGTTTGGTTTTATTTAAAGATCCCGCTGCAACTGATGCAATAGAGCATCACGCTGAGTACATATTACGTAAAGGTTCAAAAGACTTAGGTAGCCACACGCTTGAAGGCAGCCGACCTGGTATGGCAATGTTAGTACATGCTTGCTTACGTGTTATTGGTCGTAAAGGTTACGAAATGCTGATTGATCGAAGCATCAAAAAAGCACATTACTTTGCTGATTTAATTAAAGCTGATGAAGACTTTGAGCTTATTTCAGAACCTGAATTGTGCTTATTAACGTATCGTTATGTACCTAAGCAAATTAAACAAGCAATAGCCGATGCAGATGCTGCAACTCGGTTAGATATTTTTGCTTCACTGAACCGTTTTACTGCCAGTATGCAAAAACGTCAGCGAGAGTCTGGTCGCTCATTTGTATCACGTACTCGTTTAACGCCTTCTAGATACGACAATCAACCAACGGTTGTATTTAGAGTGGTACTTGCAAACCCGCTTACCTCAGGCGCTATTTTAAAAGAGATATTAGCTGAGCAAAAAGAGTTGGCTGCAACAGATCCGGTATTCAAAAAATACTTAAGAAAGTATATGTAATCTAAATACAAAAAAGGGTCCATAAGGACCCTTCTTAATGTCAAAAGTACTTATTAATGTAAAATACGTGCTCTAATTGTACCCTCAACAGCGCTTAGTTCTTTAAGTGCTACTTCAGATTGATCTGTATCTACATCAATAACTACATAACCAATAGATGCGTCTGTTTGTAGGTATTGCGCAGCAATGTTAATACCGTGCTGTGCAAACGCTTGGTTAATTTGCGTTAGTACACCAGGGCGGTTGTGGTGTACGTGTAATAAACGGCTACGATTAGCAAGCTCTGGCAGCGATACCTCAGGGAAGTTAACCGCTGTAATAGTTGAGCCGTTATCTGAATATTTAGCCAATTTACCAGCTACTTCAATACCAATGTTTTCTTGTGCTTCTTGTGTTGAGCCACCAATATGAGGTGTTAAAATAACATTGTCGAATTGGCGCAGTGGCGATACAAATTCTTCATCGTTAGATTTTGGCTCAGTAGGGAACACATCGATTGCTGCACCACTTAGTTTTTTCTCTGTTAGTGCTTCTGCAAGTGCATCAATATCAACAACAGTTCCGCGTGAAGCGTTGATCAAAATAGATCCCTGCTTCATAACAGCAAGTTCTGCACTACCAATAAGATTTTTAGTTTGCGGTGTTTCTGGTACGTGTAAACTAATAATATCAGAGCGTTGTAACAGCTGAGTTAGGTTGTGAACTTGCTTTGCATTACCCAGTGATAACTTATCTTCGATATCGTAAAACTCCACGTTCATACCGATATTTTCAGCCATAATACCTAGCTGAGTACCAATGTGACCGTAGCCAATAATACCTAATGTTTTACCACGTGCTTCAAACGAACCATTTGCTGTTTTTAACCAGCCACCACGATGAGCCGCTGCATTACGCTCTGGAATACCGCGTAATAAAAGTAGGATTTCACCAAGTACAAGTTCAGCAACTGAACGAGTATTAGAAAATGGTGCGTTAAATACAGCAATACCGCGTTCGCGTGCTGCATCTAAATCAACTTGGTTTGTACCAATACAAAAACACCCAACAGCAACTAGCTTGTCAGCTGAGTCTAATACGGCTTGGTTAATATGAGTACGAGAACGAAGTCCTACAAAGTGAACATCTTTAATGCGCTCTTTTAATTCGTCCTCAGGTAAGGATGTTTTAACGTAGTCGATATTGCTGTAACCGTTACGTTTTAGCGTTTCAACAGCGCTTTGGTGAACACCTTCAAGCAAGAGAATTTTAATTTTGTCTTTTGCTAACGATACCTTACTCATAACCTCATCCTATTTAATTTGTGGCCCATTTTTAGTACCGATAATCACTTTATCAGCACCACGCATTGCAAATAGGCCGTTGGTAACTACGCCAACAATTGAATTTATTTGTGCTTCAAGTTGTTTAGCATTGGTAATTTTTAAGTTAAATACATCTAATATAACGTTACCGTTATCGGTAACTACGCCTTGGCGATAAACAGGGTCACCACCAAGCTTTAATAATTCTCGTGCAACGTAGCTGCGAGCCATTGGAATAACTTCTACCGGAAGCGGGAAGTCGCCTAATGTTTTTACTAATTTGGTGTCATCTACAATGCACACAAATTGTTTAGCTACAGCGGCTACTATTTTTTCGCGAGTAAGGGCTGCACCGCCACCTTTAATCATTTCGTTTTGGGCGTTTATTTCGTCAGCGCCGTCAACGTATACATCTAAAGCAGCAACGTTATTAAGCTCAAATACTTCAATACCTAACGCTTGTAAGCGCGCGGTTGAGGCTTCTGAGCTTGATACAGCGCCTACAATAGTGTCCTTTACTGAGCCAAGGGCATCAATAAAGTGATTAACAGTAGAGCCTGTACCCACACCTACAATAGTGTTTTCTTTTACAAACTCGAGTGCTGCCCAAGCAGCTGCTTTTTTTAATTCGTCTTGTGTCATTGCTTTGTGCTCATGTATGTCAGAAATATGCGGTTAGTAATCAAATTTAATTGTTACCAACAGTATGTTTTATCTGGGGTGATAATGGTTTTAAGTGGTACATCCCACGATTCTATTGGTAATGTTTCAACTTTTTGGCATTCATGTGCAAGGCCAATTAGTTGTGGTTTTTGCCAATTTTGTTCGTGTAAACGTGCCAATGTCCGGTCGTAAAACCCACCTCCCATTCCTAGGCGATTACCTTGTTTATCAAATGCAACTAATGGCATAAGGAGGTAATCAAGCACTGGTAATGGGCATATTTGAGAGCAGTTCAGCTTAGGCTCCAAGATACCATAGCGATTTGCTCTCATGGGTGAGTTTTTCTCATAGCGCTGAAATAGTAAATTAGCGCCATTGAATGGGTGTATTATAGGTAGGTAAACGGTATGGTTTAAACTCCATAATTCTTTAATTAACAATGAAGTGTCTAGCTCCCCATCATTACTTAAGTAAATGGCAATATGCTTTGAATTCGTTTTTTTTTCGCTTTTTAAATGTTGAATAAAATTCATTTTTAGCGATTGCGCAGCAATTATTTGCTGATTATTTGACAAGTTTTTACGGGTGTTACGAATTTCCGCTCTTATTTTTGCGCGTTTATTGCTCATTAAATTAATTAGCCATTCTTAAAAAGAGAATAAATCGGGAAAAATTAAAAAAACAGCCAGTACGACTAGCAAAATGGTGGCAGTTGCAATCAATGAATATAAAAGTAAGTTACTGCGTTTTTTAGGAGGCGCTAAATCATCATCTAGCATTAGATCGTCACCTTGCCATTCGTCAATACTTTCGTCTGGTGCTTTTAACTGAGCTTCAGGAAGGCGTTGCTCTAACTCGTCTAACTTTTCTTCAAGGCGAATCAAGCTACTAGTGATGTAATCGAGTGCATCAAAAATACGTTCGTCACGTTGGTTGTTATTTGCAGCTGCGGGGGAGCCATTTTGAATTGCATTTGAAACAGCTTGCAGCTTACTTTTAATACCTAAGCTTGCTAGTAACTTAGCCTGTTTTAACGCTTTGTCTTTATCGCTTGGTGCAAACAGTGGCTTACCTTTAAAAAAAAGAGCTACTTTTTCATCTGACGTTTTTAATTTTGCAGCCAAATTTGTACATGCTGTTTTTATGTCAACGTTATCGGCAAGTCCTGCAAATATAACGCGAAAGTTATCGGCCATTTAACTGTCCCTAAAGCTTTTATAATGAAATGAGTATATACCTAAAGTACAAAAGAATTCGAGGTCGATTTAATAGTTATTTTGTAGACGCTCTACAAACAATATAGCGAATAAGTTTTAGATGCAAAAACGGCCCTTAAAAGGGCCGTTTTTAATTTACTACAACAATTTTGGCTTAAAGGCCAGCAGCTGCGCGAAGTGCGTCTGCTTTATCTGTACGTTCCCAAGGGAATTCGTCACGACCAAAGTGGCCATAAGCCGCTGTAGGAAGGTAGATAGGGCGCTCTAAATCAAGCATTTGAATTAAGCCGTAAGGGCGCAGGTCAAAATGTTCACGAATAAGCTCGATTAAACGGCTTTCTTCTAGCTTGCTTGTACCAAACGTTTCAACGCTGATAGAAGTAGGCTCTGCAACACCAATTGCGTAAGAAACTTGTAGCTCACACTTGTCAGCAAGACCAGCAGCAACAATGTTTTTAGCAACGTAACGTGCAGCGTATGCTGCTGAACGGTCAACTTTTGATGGATCTTTACCAGAGAATGCACCACCACCGTGACGAGCCATACCACCGTATGTATCTACAATGATTTTACGACCAGTTAAACCACAATCGCCCATTGGTCCGCCAATAACAAAGCGACCTGTTGGGTTAATGAAAAACTTAGTTGCACTTGTAATAAGTTCTGCAGGAAGTACCGGCTTGATGATTGTTTCCATCACAGCTTCTACTAAATCTTTTTGCGAAATGTCTTCGCTGTGCTGAGTAGAAAGTACAACAGCATCAATACCTACTGGCTTACCGTTTTCGTATGCAAAAGTAACTTGAGATTTTGCATCTGGACGTAACCAATTAAGCTCGCCGCTTTTGCGTACTTGCGCTTGGCGCTGTACTAAACGGTGTGAGTAAGTAATTGGAGCAGGCATTAGTACTTCTGTTTCGTTACATGCGTAACCAAACATTAAGCCTTGGTCGCCAGCGCCTTGCTCTTCTGGGCTAGTACGGTCAACACCTTGGTTAATGTCAGGAGACTGTTTACCAATAGTGTTTAAAATTGCACATGAATCGGCATCAAAGCCCATGTCTGAATTTGTGTAGCCAATGTCACGAATTGTTTTACGTGTAATTTCTTCGATATCAACCCATGCGCTAGTAGTGATTTCACCACCAACCATAACCATACCTGTTTTTACGTAAGTTTCGCATGCAACACGGGCATGAGAGTCTTGCTCTAGGATAGCATCAAGTACCGCATCAGAGATTTGATCGGCGATTTTATCCGGATGACCTTCAGAAACTGATTCAGAAGTAAATAAATGTTTTGCCATTGTAATTCTGCTCACAAATATTGCGCTTCACAAACGTCGGTATTAGCGCTAAAAAATTAAGGGGCGTATTTTATCGAAAACAAAACACCTTGCATAGTGTTTTTACGCCTAGACGTCTAAATAAAATTACTAATAACTTTTTGGTCTTAAAAAATATTCATAATGCCTCACTTTTATAGGGTTTTTAATTGCACACAGCCCCCACAATAAGTAAGAATGGTCGGTATAAACGAACCCAAGTTACTTGGGTGCATAAACAAACACATAAATACCCGCGCAAATACACATAAAGGTAGGAGAATTCATGCCATCTCGCAAAGAACTTGCAAATGCTATTCGCGTCTTGTCAATGGACGCAGTACAAAAGGCCAAATCTGGTCACCCTGGAGCCCCTATGGGCATGGCTGATATCGCAGAAGTATTATGGCGCGATTATCTAAAACATAACCCAACGAATCCAGAGTGGGCTGACCGTGACAGATTTATTCTTTCAAACGGCCACGGTTCAATGCTTATCTATTCTCTATTGCACCTAAGTGGTTACGACTTACCACTGGACGAAATTAAAAACTTCCGTCAAATGCATTCTAAAACACCAGGTCACCCTGAATATGGCTATGCACCAGGAATCGAAACTACTACGGGTCCATTAGGTCAAGGGATCACAAATGCCGTAGGTATGGCAATTGCTGAAAAAGCACTTGCTGCACAGTTTAACCGTGAAGGTCACGATATTGTTGATCACTTTACCTATGCATTTATGGGCGATGGCTGCCTTATGGAAGGTATTTCTCATGAAGCAGGTTCACTTGCAGGCACATTAGGTCTGGGTAAACTTGTTGCATTTTGGGATGACAACGGCATCTCAATCGATGGCGAAGTAGAAGGTTGGTTTACAGATGATACACCAGCTCGCTTTAAAGCATACGGTTGGCATGTAATTAGTGGTGTTGATGGCCACGACAGCGATGCTGTAAGTGCTGCAATTGCAGAAGCAAAAAGCGTTACCGATAAACCTTCACTAATTTGTTGTAAAACAATTATTGGTTACGGCTCACCTAATAAATCTGGTAGCCACGATTGTCACGGTGCACCACTAGGTGATGACGAAATTAAAGCGTCTCGCGAATTCTTAGGTTGGACTGGCGATGCGTTCGAAATTCCTGATGATATTTACGCACAGTGGGATGGCAAAGAAAAAGGTCAACAGCTTGAATCAAGCTGGGACGAAAAATTTGCAGCATACGCAAAAGCATACCCAGAGCTTGCAACTGAATACAAACGTCGTATTAATAACGAACTGCCTGGCGATTGGGCTGCAAAATCACAAGCGTACATTGAGCAATTACAAGCAAACCCTGCAAACCCAGCGTCTCGTAAAGCATCACAAAATGCATTAAATGCGTTTGGTCCGTTATTACCAGAATTTATGGGTGGCTCAGCCGATTTAGCTGGCTCAAACTTAACAATTTGGGATGGCTCTAAAGGTTTAACACGCGATGATGCAAGCGGTAACTACATTTACTACGGTGTACGTGAGTTTGGTATGTCGGCAATTATGAATGGTATTGCCCTTCATAAAGGCTTTATTCCTTACGGTGCTACGTTCTTAATGTTTGTTGAATATGCAAAAAATGCTGTACGTATGGCTGCATTAATGAAGCAACCAAGCATTTTTGTATACACGCACGATTCAATTGGTTTAGGTGAAGATGGTCCAACTCACCAACCAGTAGAGCAAATTGCAAGCATGCGTTTAACGCCTAACTTATACAACTGGCGTCCATGTGACCAAGTTGAGTCGGCAATTGCATGGCAACAAGCTATTGAGCGTAAAGACGGTCCTACATCGTTAATCTTTACTCGCCAAGGTCTTGAGCAACAAGCGCGTGACGCACAGCAATTAAGCGATGTTAAAAAGGGTGGTTACATCCTTAGCTGTGACGGCAATCCAGAGATTATCTTTATTGCGACGGGTTCTGAAGTGCAACTAGCACAAGATTCAGCAAGCGAACTACGCAGCCAAGGTAAAAAGGTACGTGTTGTATCTATGCCATGTACTGATGCCTTTGAAGATCAAAGCGCAGCATACAAAGAAAGCGTATTACCGGCATCTGTTTCACGCCGCGTAGCAGTAGAAGCAGGTATTGCTGACTACTGGTACAAGTACGTAGGTCTAAACGGCGCAGTAGTAGGTATGACTACCTTTGGTGAGTCAGCACCTGCAGGCGAGCTGTTTGAGCACTTTGGTTTTACAGTGGCAAACATTGTAAGCAAAGCAAACGAGCTTTTTTAATCGCTTTGATTAAATAAAGTAAGTAATTGAAAAACCCGCACATATTGCGGGTTTTTTTGTGCCCTTACATGAAGCAACTTCACCTTGATCAATGCAGCTTTCCTTGCAAGAAAGTAAGCTATCAGGCAAGGTAGTGCGATAAAATTTATAAATAAAAATCTTAAATTAATAGCAGGAGCTAAAAATGCCAAAGTTCGATAACGTGAGTGTAGTAAAAAAAGCCAATGTATATTTTGACGGAAAAGTGTCGAGCCGTACCGTTATTTTAGGTGATGGCGAAGCGAAAACGTTAGGCTTTATGCAACCAGGTGAGTTTGTTTTTGATACAAATCAAAAAGAGTGCATGGAGCTTTTAGCTGGCCAATGGGATATTTTATTACCAGGTGCAAGTGAGTGGAAAACATTTAACGCGGGTGAATCGTTTAATGTTGATGCAAATGTAAGCTTTAAAGTAAAAGTATCTGATTTTGCTGACTACTGTTGTTCGTACACAGATTAACCAGTACAGCTAGACGTCTGAAAGCCCATGCACTATGGGCTTTGCATAAACTTTGCGCAACGCATGATTTAAATCACCAAAAACCGCAAATAAACCTCAAATATCTCTCTTTTTTCCTTGTGTTAATCTAAATAGCCCCCAATACTATTTATGAGGTAACAAATAAAAGGATACCCTATGAAAATTAATCTTTCTGGTCACCATGTTGAAGTTACTGACTCTATTAGAGAGCACATCAACGAAAAATTTTCAAAAATCGAGAGCCATTTCCCATCGCTTATTGCACTCGAAATTATTTTGTCTAAAGAACATCATAAAATCCAAGCTGAAATTAGCACTAATTACGAAGGCACGCGCATATCGGTAAAAGGGGAAAACGAAGTTATGTACCCTGCCATTGCAAGTGCAGCTAAAAAACTCGATGCAGCACTAAAACATCGAAAAGGGCAGATAAAAGCAAACTTACACGAAAAGCCTGTTAGCACTACACCTGAAATCGCACACGAGATCATCCAAGAGATGGATCTTAAATAAAATTTAGTCACAAAGTATTGTAAAAAAGAGCCGTATGGCTCTTTTTTATTGCCTGTAATTTAGGTAAGTTATGCGTTCTTGCAGTTTATTAATTAAAAAAATTAATAAAAAGAACACACAACACACATATTTTGAGAAATTAATGCACACAACAAAAGCAGTATGGAAGTCTCGACTAGGTGCGCTTGGGCCTGGAATACTCATGGCAACAGCCGCTATTGGCGGATCTCACCTAGTTGCCTCTACGCAAGCTGGGGCAATATTTGGCTGGCAATTATTTTGGCTTATCCTCGTTGTTAATGTTTTAAAGTACCCGTTTTTTCGCTTTGGTATGGAATACACACTCGCTACTAAAAATAGCCTAGTGGAGGGCTATAAAAGCAAAGGCCCGTTTTACTTCTACAGTTTTATTGGCTTAAACATTGTAGCCGCCATTGTTAATACCGCCGGCGTATTGCTGCTTACTGCAAGCTTACTGCATTACGCCTTACCTATTGTTATTGAAGTAACCTTGCTTTGTTGGATGCTGTTGGGGGTATGTTTAGTTATATTGCTACTTGGACACTTTAAAGCGCTTGATAACGTTGCCAAAGGCATTATGGGGCTGCTTACGCTCGCTACTTTGATTGCCCTTGCCATTGCATTTAGTAACGGCCCAATGGCACCTGCTGATTATGTGGGACCTTCACCGTATGAACTTGCTATGCTTAGCTTTATGGTGGCTTTAATGGGCTGGATGCCAGCCCCTATCGAAATATCTGCATTAAGTTCTTTATGGCTAAAAGAAAAACAAGCCCAGCAAACAGTAACTAAAAGCCAAGGCCTGTTCGATTTTAACGTAGGTTACTGGCTTACAGCTGGCTTAGCACTGGTGTTTTTTAGCTTAGGTGTATTAGTGCAGTACGGGCAAACCAGCAGTATAGAACTCGGCGGTGTCGCGTTTGCCAAGCAGCTTATTGATATGTATGCATTAACAATAGGCGAGTGGGCAAGGCCACTTGTATCAGCAATCGCTTTTTTATGTATGTTTGGCACTACACTCACCGTGCTAGATGGCTACGCTCGCACGCTTAACGAATCCCATAAGCTACTTGGCTTTAAGCAATCAAAACACAGCCTAAATATTTGGTTAATACTACAAGCACTTGCCGGTATGGCGGTTATTTTATTTTTTAAATCAGCCCTTGGTCCAATGCTTACGTTTGCTATGACACTTTCATTTGTTACAACGCCTGTATTTGCATGGCTCAACTTTAGCCTTGTGCGATCAGAGCCTGCTATTAAGCATAGCGTGTTACTACGTAGTTTAACGTGGTTAGGTTTAGTGTACTTAGTTGGGTTTGCTGTCGCATTTGTAGTGTGGAAACTAGCATTCTAAATATAGCCACTTACTTTAGGGTTTTAATTAAAGCCCTAAAGCTTAAAATTTAAATGAGGTATAAATGGATATTAGAACAGGCGAGCTTTCAAACCCACACGTTATAAAGCTACTACAAGCACACCATAACGATATGCTAAAACACTCACCCGTTGAGAGCGTACATGCACTTGATGTGAGTAAACTCACTCAGCCCGATATAACTTTTTATAGCTTATGGATTGATAATAATTTAGCGGGTGTTGGCGCTTTAAAAGCACTAAATACAACGCATGGCGAAATTAAATCAATGCGCACATCAAGCCATTATTTACGCCAAGGCATAGCCGCTAAGTTACTCACGCATATTATTGAGCAAGCGACCTTGCGAGGTTATAAAAAGTTAAGTTTAGAGACCGGCACTGCTGAAGCATTTTTACCCGCACAAAAGCTTTACGCTCAATTTGGTTTTAAAGAGTGCGAACCATTTGGTGATTATGAGTTAGATCCTTACAGCTTGTTTATGAGTAAAGCGCTTTGAATTAATAAGAAATATAATTAGTCTTCGTTTAGAACCTTAAATTAAATTTTAACACAGGAATATTTATGTCATTTAAAGGAACTAAGTGGTTCTATGAGGATTCGCCTGAACAGTTTGAGTCGTTAGATGAGCTAACCGAGCACCTTCATTCTTTGTTGTCTTCACAGACTCTAGTTAGTGATGATATAGATCCTGATGGACCTGTTTTAACTGAAATAAAGCAATTAGTTAAAAGGGTTGATGGTCTTAAAATAGAGATTTATTCTAACGAACACCCTCCACCACATTTTCACGTTATTACCTCAGACTCGAAAGCTTCTTTTAGGCTTGATAATTGTGAATTAATTGAGGGTAGCTTAACAAGCAAACAAAAAAGAAAAGTTGAATATTGGTTTAATGAAATGAACGCAAAGAAAGCATTGATTTCAGTTTGGAACAATACAAGGCCTGCAAACTGTACAGTAGGGAAGTATTATGAAATTGGTAACGAATAAGTATATCGACGTTTTATAGGTATGTAGGCGTTACTTAATTTAAATAAATAGAAATTAATAATGAACCCATTAAAAAGACCGAAAGCTAATTTTAAAAGGAAAGTTGCAAAAGCAACAGGTATTCCAACATCAAGAACAGGTCGAGCACGTAAAGTTGATAGAATGAAGGGTTATATATTAATTGGAATAATAGTTCTTTTAATGTACGTATTTAATAATTGACGCAGTTTTTTATCGATTTATCTATCAGCTACTTCATAAATAATTGGTAGTAAAGCCAATGCTCAACGAGTTATGAGTTTAGCCAATCTAGCCTAATTGTTACTCATTTGAGTAAACAATAATTTCATCAGAATTTGGTAATTTATAAAATCCAACATTTTTTTGATTGCTTACCCATGAAATCAATAGCATATTTCATCTCTGCAATTGTTCTTACTGTAGAAAATTTATCTTTAAAACATGCTGAGAATTCGTATGTGAAAGATGTTGACTGATCATAACCTCCCAGCTCTAAAAGGTTATATTCAGTAAAAGGATCTGGTCCTAAAATTTGATGAGAGGTAATAAAAGGTACCCTAGAGTCTTGTGATTTCCAATCATTCAAGCATTTAGCTTCAACATTGCTTGCTAATAAATAAATGCTTTTATCCTTTTTAGAGTCACTTATAAAGATAGTAATAAAAACCATATTTATTATAAGTGATGCAAACAAAACTAATTTTAATATATTCCTATTACTCATTTTAACTCAGCTCTTTTATCGCTCTACTTATCCCATCTAAACTCAGCGCGTACATGCGGTTGTTCATTAGCTCTTTTATAAAGCCAATCGATTGATAGTACGGCCAGTGTTCAACCGGTTGTGGGTTGAGCCAGGCGACTTTATCAAAGTGGTTTGTGACACGTTGTAACCATGCACTGCCGGGCTCTTCATTGTAGTGCTCTACTGAGCCGCCAGGGTAGGCTATTTCGTAAGGGCCCATAGTGGCATCGCCAACAAATATTACTTTATAGTCGCTGGTGAACTTGTTTATGAGCGTCATGGTATCTATTACGTTTGAATGGCGGCGCGCGTTGTCTTGCCAAACGTGTTCGTATAAACAGTTATGAAAGTAGTAAAACTCTAGGTGTTTAAACTCGCTGTGGACGGCGCTAAATAGCTCTTCGCAGGTATGAATGTAGTCATCCATTGAGCCGCCAATATCAAATAGCATCAATACTTTTACTGCATTGTGGCGTTCGGGTGCCATTTTTACATCAAGCATGCCGCCTTGTTTTGCAGTAGCGCGAATAGTCTCGTTTAAATCCAGTGTGTCGCTTGCGCCAGTGCGGGCAAACTTACGTAACTTTTTAAGGGCGAGTTTAATTGTGCGCGAACTAATTTCTCTGTCGGTGTCGAGGTTTTTGTATTCTCGTTTATCCCACACTTTTACTGCTTGGCGGTTACGGTTGCCGTCTTGCCCTATACGCACACCTTCTGGGTTATAGCCGTATGCACCAAAAGGTGATGTACCGCCAGTACCCACCCATTTATTGCCACCAGCGTGGCGTTTTTGTTGCTCTTCTAAACGCTCTTTTAGGGTTTTCATAAGCTCGTCGAGTCCGCCCATAGCTTTAAGTTGGGCTTTTTCTTCCTCGCTTAGGTTTTTTTCGAATTCTTTACGTAGCCAGTCTTCAGGTAAGTTGTGCTGTTGCTTTAAGCTCTCGAGCAAATCGAGGTCAGCAATACCACTAAAATAGTCGCTAAAGGCTTTGTCAAATCGGTCAAAGTGCGTTTCGTCTTTTACCATTATGGTGCGTGCTAAATGGTAAAAGGCGTCTACGTCGGCAAATATAACGCCTTTTTTTAAGGCGTTAATTAAATCGAGTAACTCGCGCAGGCTTACCGGTAAGCGGTATTTACGTAGCGTGAAAAAAAACTGCACCAGCATATTAGCGACGACTCATAAACGCGAGTTTTTCGATTAGGCTTATGTCTTGCTCGTTTTTAAGTAAGGCGCCAAACATTGGCATTAATCCGCCTTTTTGCGCTTTGTCGTGCAGCGTTTTTGCGTCTATATCTTCTGCCATTAAAAGCTTTAACCAATCGAGCAATTCGCTGGTGGAGGGCTTCTTTTTGAGGCCGTTGGCTTCACGTAAGTTAAAAAATACTTCTAGCGCTTGGCGAACTAAATCTTGTTTAACATGCGGGTAGTGCACATCAACAATTTGCTGCATTTCATCGCTGCTTGGAAAATCAATATAATGAAAAAAGCAGCGGCGTAAAAATGCATCTGGCAATTCTTTTTCATTGTTTGAAGTGATGATCACAATAGGGCGCTCTTTTGCGATAATGCGCTCGTTAGTTTCGTAAACATGAAACTCCATTTTATCAAGCTCAAGTAGTAAGTCGTTTGGGAACTCTATGTCGGCTTTGTCTATTTCATCAATCAAAAGCACTGGGCGTTTACCGTTAAGCTCTGCATATGTAAATGCCTGCCAAAGCTTACCTTTAACGATGTAGTTACTAATGTTGTGTACGCGCTCGTCACCTAATTGGCTGTCGCGCAGGCGCGAAACCGCGTCGTACTCGTATAAACCTTGCTGCGCTTTAGTAGTCGATTTTATATGCCACTGAATAAGCGTGGTATCTAAGCTTTTAGCCAACTCCTCAGCCAGCATGGTTTTACCTGTGCCTGGTTCGCCTTTAATTAAAAGTGGTTTTTCGAGCATAATGGCAGCATTTACAGCTTGTTTAAGCGCGCTACTCGCTATGTAATTGTCAGTTGAATTAAATTGCACAGTGTACCCTTGTCTGGTCTGAGCAGTAAGTTATTTTGTTATAATGCCATAGTTAAACGGCAGGTCCAAGGTAGGCAAAACGCTGTATGACCTCACCTTCTTTTTCAACAGTCTCTAAAAACATACCAAGTGGGCGCGCCCACATACCAAATTCACCATAGAGTGCTTGATAAATCACAAGCTGCTCCTCGGTTTCGCTATGGGTGGCAACATGAACAACTTTGTATTGCGGCCCTTTGTAGTGTTGGTATATGCCTGGTTTGAGTGAAAGTGGTTTTATTGCTGTAGTCATGTTTTGATCTCTTGTATAATTTGGCTTTGCACTTTTAATGTTAACTAATTTGCCAATACTATGAACTATATTTCTTTAGATGATTACAAAAAGGCGTGGGTTTTTCGCCACAAAGATTTACCTGTATCTGATGAAGACGCAGCAAAAATAAAGCCTATGAGCGACGAGCGCGCAGCCGTACTTTGGACAACCATGGTAAGCCGTGAGTTTGATCACCCTGATTTTTTTGAAGACACCGATTGGTGTGGTCAAGAAAAAAGCTTTAGCCAAGAAGTAGATTGGCAAGATGCGTGGGAAAATGGCGATGCGTTACCACCAGAAGCAATCTTAACGTTTTTAGATTGGGAAGCTAACACCACGGTTTATTTTTGTATGGCACGCGATAATATTATCGAAACGACGTTTGATGTATTTAAACGCAATTGGCAAAACTTTATGTTTTTAGCTGATGGCAGTTTATTGATTGGTAAAAAGCGTAATACGGTTGTGCAATTTTTAGAATCAGGTAAAGCAAAATTAGGTGAAAAGCCAAGCGCTTAAAATAGTGCGCTGCGCTTAAAAAATATTCAATACTGTGTTATAAAACATTTACCTGAATATTTTTGAGTACAGCTTTTGGTCGCTAAAAATCAGTCACTTGGTGCTCAACAGCAAGTTGAAATTTGGCAAACTGATGCACAAAAAGTGTTGTATGCACAATTGTGCAATGCGTTTTATCAGCGTGAGGTTCAGCGATTAGTTGCAGAGCCTAATGCCGATAAACTGCGCCGCCAGTTAAAAAGCCTACCTTATTATATTGAGCGAGCTGCAACGTTAGTTGCCAATGGTGACACGCCTTTTACGCTGGACGCGCAAAATGGTACGTGGCTTGAAAAGCAAAAACCGACCCCACCCGATGTGAATGTTCAAGCTAATGAACTTTTTTATCAAACGTATGCCAAAGTGGGGCTTATAGTGCCCGTTATATTACATGGCTACGATCAGGTGCGTCTTAGAATAGACAGTATCGATCAGTTAGGCGAAAATAAGCTGCATTGTAACGAGCTTGGTTGGTTTGATTTTTTAGGAAATGGGCTAGAGCAGCAAAATGCTCAGTTAATAAAGCCAAGTAAAGTGAGTTTAACCGCTGCATGTTGCGGGCATCAGTGGCAATTTTCGAAGCGTTGTATGCCACGGGTTTTATCACTACGCGAAATGCTTTTAGCGGGTAGTATTAATTGGCGCAATTTAAAGCGCCCCTTAGCGTATTAAAGTTAAGGTATTTGGAATTTAAAATAAGGAGTGTTAAATGCGTATTTTTCAAGTTGGCTTACTGTGCTTAGCACTGTTTGTACAATACAGATTATGGTTTGGTCATAATGGTTTACAAGACTACACACGGCTAAAAGGTGCTGTAGCGTCGCATCAAGAAACCAACGAAAAGCTCATTAAACGTAATAAAGTACTTAAAGCAGATATTGAAGACTTAAAGCTTGGCCAAGAAGGCATTGAAGAGCGTGCACGCAACGAATTGGGAATGATTAAACCGGACGAAACATTTATTCGTGTTTTACCGGGCAAACAATATGACAAATAAACAGACTATTGCAGCAATTGTACCTGCTGCGGGCGTTGGCAGTAGAATGCAGCACAATGCGCCTAAGCAATATATACAATTAGCCGGTAAAACCATTTTAGAACACACCTTAGCTAAACTTTCTCAATTATCTCAATTACGCACTATTGTTGTTGCCCTTAGCGACAGCGACCCCTATTTTGACGAACTCCCACTGCTTGATAAGCGCATTGTTCGCGCCAGTGGCGGTAAAGAGCGTGCAGATTCAGTACTCAATAGCTTACTTTTTTTAGCGCCTAACCCGCCTACATGGGTGCTGGTGCACGACGCTGCACGCCCGTTAGTTAATATTAGTGATATAGAACGTTTAATTGATGAATGTATACGCGCTGATGAAGGCGGTATTTTAGCTAGCAAAGTAAAAGACACCATAAAACGTGGCCACACTCATGCCCTACAAACTGTGCCACGAGACGATTTATGGCAAGCACTTACCCCACAATTTTTTAAATATGACGAGCTTAAAAATGCATTGCAAAACGCATTAGCAAACGGGGCTACTATTACCGATGAAGCCAGTGCAATTGAGTGGGCGGGTAAACCGGTAAAGCTTGTTGCAGGTCGCAGCGATAATATTAAAATAACCACGCCAGAGGATTTAGATTTGGCTGGATTTTTACTACACAAACAACAAAACGAGAGTGCATTATGATACGAATTGGCCATGGTTTTGACGTACATAAATTTGGCGGCGAAGGCCCGTTAACTATTTGTGGTGAAAAAATTGATTACCCACAAGGCTTTTTAGCGCACTCAGATGGCGATGTTGCTATTCATGCATTATGCGATGCTATTTTAGGCTCGCTTGCAATGGGTGATATTGGTAAGCACTTTCCAGATACGGCTAGCGAGTATGAAAATATCGACAGCCGTATTTTACTTCGCCATGTGGTGAGCTTAGCTAAAGAGCAAGGTTATGTAATTGGCAATGGCGATGTGACTATTGTTGCACAGGCGCCAAAAATGCTGCCACATATTCAAGCTATGCGCGCTAATTTAGCCAGCGATTTAAATTGTGACCTTTGCCAAATTAACGTTAAAGCCACTACAACCGAAAAGCTAGGCTTTGAAGGGCGCAGGGAAGGTATTTCGAGCCATGCAGTGGTTATTATGAGTAAAGAGTCTATGAGTACAAAAAACGCATGAGCGATTTAAATTATTTATACGGTGCACCGCTTTCTAAAGCTGATTTTAAAACCACTGCTGAAGACTTTATGGTTGATGAAGACCTAGGTATAGAATTTACCGGCAGTGGCGAGCACGTGTGTTTGCAGGTGGTTAAAAAAGGCGAAAATACGCAATACGTTGCAAAGCTAATTGCACAGCGTGCGGGTGTTTCACCGCGAGACGTAAGTTACGCCGGCATGAAAGATCGTCACGGTGTGTGTTCACAGTGGTTTAGTGTAAAAGTACCGATTAAAAAGCCTATCGATTTTAGCGATTTAAATAGCGAGAGTATTTTTATTGTGTCGCAACAGCGCCACGACCGTAAATTACGTACGGGCTGCCACAAAGGTAATAGATTTACTATTACGCTCCGTAACGTAACCAAGCCGCTTGATATTTTATGCCGTATTAACGCAGTACGCGCAGGCGTGCCTAATTACTTTGGTGAACAACGCTTTGGGCATGGCGGTCATAACTTAGTAATGGCTGAAAAAATGTTTGCCGGGGAGCGCATTCGCGATAAAAAACTGCGCGGTATTATTATTTCAGCAGCGCGTTCTCATGTGTTTAATCAAATAGTAAATTTACGTGTTAAAGAGCATGGTTTAGCTAAAACAATGCACCGTGAAGTATTTATGCTCAGCGGCAGTAATGCATTTTTTGAAGATGCAATTAACGACGAAAACATAGAGCGATTAGCCACTGGCGATATTATGATGTCGGCACCTATGGTGGGTAAAAGCGAAAAAGGTTTAACCGAACAAGAAAAAATATGGCTTGAACCTTTCAAAACATGGTGCGATGGCTTGGGTGAGCTAGGCCTTAAAAATGAGCGCAGGATGCTGCGTTTAATTCCGCAAAACTTAACGGTTGAGACCATAGATGAAACCAGTTTAAAACTGAGTTTTGGTTTGCCAAAAGGGTGTTTTGCAACTGCATTATTACGTGAGCTGGTGGATTATAAAGATGCTAGCCCTCGAGAGCGTAAAGAAAAGGATAATGACATAAATGAAGATACTGTTAAGTAACGATGATGGCGTAAATGCTAAAGGCATTGCGGTTTTATATCAGGCGCTTATACAAATTGCAGATGTAACCCTTGTTGCACCTGATCGCAACTGTAGTGGCGCGAGTAATTCTTTAACACTAATGAACCCGCTACGAGCGACTACACTCGAGAATGGTTTTATGTCGGTTAATGGCACACCTACTGATTGTGTACATTTAGGTGTAAATCAGTTAGCTGATGAAAAACCAGACCTTGTTGTTGCTGGTATTAACCATGGTGCCAATTTAGGTGATGATACGCTTTATTCCGGTACTGTTGCCGCTGCAACTGAAGGTCGCCATTTAGGCTTACCTGCAATTGCAGTATCGCTTTGCTCACATAAGGGCGAGCATTTTGAAACAGCCGCTGCTGTTACCGTAAATATTATTAAAGGTTTGGCTTCGCATCCGCTTCCAAAAGATCAAATAATAAATATAAATGTGCCAGATATTCCATTAAGTGAATTAAAAGGGGTGCAAGTAACACGTTTAGGTGCTCGCCATAAAGCAGAAACCATGACCAAACAAACCGATCCTTGGGGTCGAGATATTTATTGGTATGGATCGCTTGGCATAGAAAGCGATGCAGGTGAGGGTACCGACTTTTACGCAATCAATAACGGTTATGCCTCTGTTACGCCATTGAGTGTTGATATGACAGCCAAAGACAGCCTAAAAGCAGTAGGAGACTGGTTAGCCGATTTGGAGATTAATCGTGCTCGCTAATTATACCCGCAGTGCAAAAGCGCTATCTGACTTACTAAAGCGCGAAGGCGTTGAAGATACACAAGTACTGAGTGCTATTGCTGATATTCCGCGACATATATTCGTAGACGATGTGCTAAAACACAAAGCTTATGAAAATACGGCGCTACCTATTGGGCAAGGGCAAACTATTTCCCAGCCTTATATAGTAGCGCGCATGACAGAGCTACTTCGCTTAGCTGGTGTGCGCAATAAAGTGCTGGAAATTGGTACTGGCTCTGGATATCAAACTGCAATATTAGCCAAAACGTTTACAAAGGTTTATTCGGTAGAGCGTATTAAAACGCTTCAGTGGCAGGCAAAGCGTCGATTGCAGCAACTCGATTTATATAATGTAACCATGAAGCATGGTGATGGTTGGCAAGGCTGGCAATCACAAGCACCTTTTGATGGTATTATAGTGACTGCTGCGGCCTCTAAAGTTCCGCAAGACTTGCTTGCTCAGTTAGCCGATGGAGGCGTGTTATTAGCGCCCATTGGTGAGAGCGATCAAAAATTAGTAATGGTTATCCGCGAAGGCGATAATTATAAAGAGCATGTTATTGCTCCCGTTAGATTTGTGCCGTTAGTACCTGGCGATATTGAATAGGAATTCATTTTGAAGTTGTTTACCAAGTTATACGATATGGCCCTAGTGTGGGCAAAGCACCGCCATGCGGAACGTTATTTAGCTGCAATGAGCTTTGCAGAGTCAGTTTTTTTTCCGATACCGCCCGATGTAATGCTTGCACCTATGTCGCTTGCGCAACCCAAAAAAGCATGGCGTTTTGCAAGCTTTGCCACAATAGCATCGGTTGTTGGTGGAGTAGTTGGTTACTTGCTTGGGTTTTGGCTATTTGAACCCGTTGTTGAGCCATTGATTGCACAAATGCACTGGCAAGAAAAGTTTGATATCGCATTAAATTGGTTTAAAGATTACGGTGTTTGGGTTGTGTTTTTAGCTGGTTTTTCGCCTATACCATATAAAGTATTTACCATTGGCGCAGGTGTTTTACAAATGGCATTTTTGCCATTTTTACTCGCATCAGCGATTGGACGTGGTGCGCGATTCTTTTTAGTTTCAGCCTTAATGAAGTGGGGCGGGGCTAAAATGGAAGCAAAATTACGTCAATATATTGAAATACTTGGTTGGGGATTAGTGGTATTAATTGCGCTAGCGTACTTTTTATTGCGTTAAGCGTTAAAAATATCAATTATCTAATTTGGGAGAAAAATACAATGAATAAACAGTTTTTACTGTATGTGACTATATTTATTGGTGTTTTTCTTTCTGGTTGCTCTTCTCGCCATGTTCCTGCGCCTGTTAGCAGTCTAAATAATAATGTTAACGATTTAGGTCATACTATTAACATTAATGGAAGCAACTATAAAGTACAAAGAGGAGATACCCTTTACTCTATCGCCTTTAGTGCAGGGCAAGATGTTAGATTACTTGCAAAAAACAATTCAATTCCATCACCTTACACAATTTTCCCTGGGCAAAACATCTCCTTAATCCCCAAGCCCGAAAAAACAAAAAGGGATGAAAAATATACGAATTTGAGTAAAAAGTCTATAAAAAACACACAAAAAAATAACATAATATTAAAGAAAGAGCTTGATCCTCCAAAACAACGAGAGTATGTTCAGAAACAAGCCAGTAACAAAGTTAGTAATGCTAAACGTTTGTCGAGCAGTAAAGTTAATTGGTTTTGGCCTGCAAAGGGCAAAATTACCAAACGCTTTTCTAATAAGGAAAACGGTTATAAAGGTTTACAGATTACTAATCGTAAAGGGGCTTCAGTCTTAGCTGCGGCACAAGGAACAGTGGTATACGCGGGTAACGCTCTACGAGGTTATGGTAGTTTAATCATATTGAAACATAATGATGATTACCTAAGTGCTTATGCACATAACTCGAAATTACTTGTTAAAGAAAAGCAGAAGGTTAAGGCAGGACAAAAAATAGCAGAAATTGGTAATTCAGAATCTCCGGTCACCGCGCTTCGTTTTGAAATTCGCTACCGAGGGCAAGCTGTCAATCCTGCTAAATACCTACCCTAATTTTCAGGTATTGATAATTGCTCGGGAGAAGGCTTATGGCTAGCGCAGCAAAACTTGACAAACACACTACGACTGACGAAAAATTCGATGACATCGCTGCTGATGAAAGCACAACTTTACTAGATAAAGTAGAAGACGATGAAATCTTTGCAAAAGAAGAAGTAACTAAAAACCTTGATGCAACCCAACTTTATTTAGGCGAAATTGGTTTTTCTCCTTTGCTTAGCGCAGAAGAAGAAGTGTTTTTTTCTCGCAAATCACTTCGAGGTTGTGAAGCCTCACGCAAACGTATGATTGAAAGTAACTTACGTTTAGTTGTTAAAATAGCACGCCGTTACAATAACCGTGGCCTTGCTCTACTCGATTTAATTGAAGAAGGTAACTTAGGCTTAATTCGCGCTGTTGAAAAATTTGACCCTGAACGTGGCTTTAGATTTTCTACTTACGCTACATGGTGGATACGTCAAACAATTGAACGTGCCATTATGAATCAAACTCGCACCATCCGCCTACCAATACATGTTGTTAAAGAGCTTAATGTTTACTTACGTACAGCGCGTGAATTAACTCAAAAACTTGACCATGAACCAACAGCTGACGAAATTGCAGCTTGCCTAGACAGACCCGTTGAAGACGTAACTAAAATGCTACGTTTAAACGAGAGAATAGCATCGGTTGATATGCCGATTGGTGGTGAAAACGACAGTGTACTGCTTGATATCATTCCAGATGAAAAAAGTGCAGGCCCTGAAGGCGAAGTACAAAATAATGATATTAATAAACACATTGTAGATTGGTTAGGTGAATTAAACCCTAAACAACGCGAAGTGTTAGCACGTCGATTTGGATTACTTGGCTACGAGCCATCTACACTTGAAGATGTAGGTCGTGAAATAGGCTTAACACGTGAGCGTGTAAGACAAATTCAGGTAGAGGCATTACGTCGTTTAAAAGACATTTTGCAACAAGAAGGTTTAAGTACAGATAGCTTGTTTAATCAGTTTTCGTAACTGGTTAAATAGTTTAAGAGACTATGTGTGTTAAAAAGCCGAAGAATTTATTCTTCGGCTTTTTTTATGCTTGTAAATTAGATGATATAAATTACAACAATGCTTTTAGTTTATATAATAAATCGTGCGCTTGGCGTGGCGATAAATTATCAGGGTCGATAGCGCTTAATTGTTCTTCTACTTCTGAAGGTGTATTTTGAGCAACTTCATTATTAAAAGTAAAGGCTTGTTGCTCAGTATTTGGTGCAGTAACGCTTTGATGATTTTCAAGTAACTTAAGTTTTTGCTTTGCTTGTGCAATAACAGCTTTTGGCACACCCGCAAGAGCAGCTACTTGTAAGCCAAAGCTCTTACTTGCTGCGCCATCAAGTACTGTATGCATAAAGGCGATTGTATCGTTATGCTCTATTGCATCAAGGTGCACGTTTACCAGACCTGTTGTTTGTTCAGCAAGTTCTGTTAACTCAAAGTAGTGCGTTGCAAACAATGTTTTAGCTGATATTTTTGACGCTAAATGATCGGCTGTTGCATACGCAAGCGAAAGCCCATCGTAGGTACTTGTACCACGACCAATTTCATCCATTAATACCAAAGACTGCGCCGTGGCATTATTTAAAATAGTCGCTGTTTCGGTCATTTCTACCATGAAGGTTGAGCGACCTGATGCTAAATCATCGCTAGCACCAATACGTGTAAATATGCGATCAATATTACCTATTTTAGCGCTGTCTGCAGGTACATAACTGCCAATGTGAGCCATTAGTACAATAAGTGCTGTTTGGCGCATATAGGTTGATTTACCGCCCATGTTTGGACCCGTAATAATCAACATTTTACGTTGGCTGTTTAATTCAACAGGGTTAGCAATAAACGGTTCTTTCATTACTTGTTCAACAACGGGGTGACGACCTTGCTTAATGCTTATATTGTCGTTATCGCACAGTTCTGGTTTTGCATAATTGAGTGCAAATGCACGTTCGGCCAAGTTATTTAATACGTCTAAATCGGCCAGTGCTGCTGCCATCATTTGCAGCTGTTCAATATGTGGAGCGATAAATCTGAACAGCTCTTCGTATAGTTGCTTTTCAAGCGCTAAGGCTTTTGATTGGCTACCAAGTACTTTATCTTCGTGCTCTTTAAGCTCAGGAATAATATAGCGTTCGTTATTTTTGAGCGTTTGGCGACGGATGTAGTCGGCAGGCACTAAGTGGGCATTGGCGCGGCTTACTTCAATAAAAAAGCCATGTACGCGGTTATAACCAATTTTAAGCGTACTAATACCCGTGCGTTCGCGTTCACGTAACTCTAGTTGATCAAGTACATCGGTTGCACCTTTACTTAAGTTACGCCACTCATCTAGTTCGCTATTGTAACCAGGGGCAATAACGCCACCGTCACGAATAAGTACCGGTGGGTTTTCTATCACTGCACGTTCTAATAACTCTTGTAAATCAGGGAGCTCAGGCGAGTGCTTGATAATACCCGCTATACGAGGATCGTTAGCATCACCTAACAAAGTATGTAGTGGCGCAAGTGCTTGTAATGCGCTGCGAAGGCGAGTTAAATCGCGCGGGCGAGCTGTGCATAAAGCTAGGCGTGCAATAACACGCTCTACATCACCAATCTCTTTTAATGATTCGTGTAATTCGCCGCACAGTTGTACATCTAAAATAGCGCTAATTGCATTTAAGCGAGAATTTAGCTCGTCTTTATTACGTACAGGTGTATGAATACGGCGCTTAAGTAAACGAGAGCCCATAGGTGTTGCTGTTTTATCAAGTACCTGGGCAAGTGTATTTTCAAACCCACCTGATAAATTAACGGTAAGTTCTAAGTTTTTACGAGTAGCGGCATCTAAAATAACAGCGTGTTCGTTGTGCTCAAGTGTAATTGCACGAATATGTGGCAGTGCAATACGTTGTGTATCTTTTACGTATTGCATTAAACAACCGGCAGCAACAAGCGCGCTGTGGGCTTTATCAACACCAAAACCAACTAAATCTTTAGTACCAAACTGATCGCATAATAAGTGCTCGGCCGTATCTAAGTCGAACTCCCACTCTGGGCGGCGGCGGGCACCTTTTATATGCTCAATTAAATGAAAGTTTTCAAAGCTTTCGCTATACAGAAGTTCTGCCGGAGCTAAGCGCTGAATAGTTGAGCTAAAGGCTTCGTCGGTGTTAACCTCTACAACGTTAAAGCGACCAGAGTTAATATCAAGGTACGCGATACCGTACAGACCTTTTTTACTTTGCCAAACGCTGGTAAGGAGGTTGTCTTGTCGTTCTTGTAAAAGCGCTTCGTCAGAAATTGTACCAGGTGTAACTATACGAACAACTTTACGATCGACAGGACCTTTACTAGTTGCAGGGTCACCCACTTGTTCGCAGATAGCCACTGATTCACCCATTTGGACTAAGCGTGCTAGGTAGTTTTCTACTGCATGATAAGGCACGCCCGCCATAGGGATAGGATCGCCACCGGCTTTACCGCGATGTGTTTGCGAAATATCGAGTAATTGAGCGGCGCGTTTAGCGTCATCAAAAAAGAGTTCGTAAAAATCGCCCATACGATAAAACAATAAAATATCGCGATGCTCTGATTTTATTTTTAGATACTGCTGCATCATAGGGGTTTGTTGTTTTATAGTGTGTGGTGCATAAAGATCAAACGACATGTATTTACCCAAAGGCTGAATATGGAATTACATCAAGAGATTAAAACACTTGCTGCGCAATTAGGCGCTATTTTAACGGATAAATGCTTATGGATCACTAGTGCTGAGTCATGTACTGGTGGCGGAGTGAGTTATGCCCTTACAGATACGCCCGGAAGCTCGACTTATATTGACCGTGCATTTGTGACTTACAGCAACCAAGCAAAGCAAGATTTGCTAAATGTAAGTGCAAGCACACTAGCAAAGTACGGTGCTGTGAGCGAGCAGACAGTACGTGAAATGGCACTAGGTGCAATTAAGGCAACAAACGCTAATATATCTATAGCTGTATCGGGTATTGCAGGACCTGGCGGGGCAACAGAAGGTAAACCTGTGGGACTTGTGTGGTTTGGCATACAAATTAATGACAAAGTACTGACCTTTAAACAAGTATTCTCTGGCGATAGGGCTCAAGTTAGACTGCAAGCTATTGTATTTGCATTGAAAAGTGTAATAGATGAGATAAAATAAAAAAATTAGCTTGATACTGTGATTTCATACAGTATACTTGATTCCATTAGCTGGATTTGGAGAATAAAATGAACGATAACAAACAAAAAGCGTTGGACGCTGCACTATCACAAATTGAACGTCAATTTGGTAAAGGCTCAATTATGAAATTGGGTGATAACAAAGCGTTAAACATTGAATCTGTATCTACAGGCTCACTAGGTATTGATATTGCTTTAGGCATAGGTGGTTTACCTATGGGACGTATTGTTGAAGTATACGGACCTGAGTCATCTGGTAAAACAACGCTTACTTTACAAGTTATCGCTGAAGCGCAAAAAGAAGGCAAAACATGTGCCTTTATTGATGCTGAGCATGCTCTAGATCCAGTTTATGCACAAAAGCTTGGTGTTAACATTGATGAGCTTTTTGTATCGCAACCAGATACCGGTGAGCAAGCATTAGAAATTTGTGACATGTTAGTGCGCTCAAGCGCAGTAGACGTTGTTATTATTGACTCGGTTGCTGCACTTACACCAAAAGCTGAAATTGAAGGCGACATGGGCGACTCGCACATGGGCTTACAAGCACGTTTAATGTCACAAGCATTACGTAAGCTTACTGGTAACATTAAACGCTCTAACACGTTATGTATTTTCATTAACCAAATCCGTATGAAAATTGGTGTTATGTTTGGTAACCCAGAAACAACAACAGGTGGTAATGCACTTAAGTTTTACGCATCTGTTCGTATTGATATTCGTCGTATTGGTTCTGTTAAAGAAGGCGATGAAGTTGTTGGTAACGAAACACGCGTTAAAATTGTTAAAAACAAAGTTGCGCCGCCGTTTAAACAAGCTGAATTTATCATCATGTATGGTGAAGGTATTTCTAAGCAAGGCGAGTTAATTGACTTAGGTGTTAAGCACAAAATTGTTGAAAAAGCAGGTGCTTGGTATAGCTACTGTGGCAACAAAGTTGGCCAAGGTAAATCTAACTCAATTAAGTTTTTGAAAGAAAACCCAGAAATTGCAGATGAGATTGAAGGCAAGTTACGCGAAATGCTTTTACTAAAAGCAACTATTGAACCAGAAGATGGTGAAGATAAGTTAGGCGATGACGCTGACCTTTAACAGCCTAAAATGAGTTTTTAAGCTTGATTTGACCCGAGCATTAAAAAGCGCTAATCAGTAATGATTAGCGCTTTTTTGTTGTTAAAAACTTAAAGTAGATAAAATAAAAACGACACATTAAAAATGTGTCGTTTTTTAATTTAATCTATAAAAAACATACGGTTACATCACTCATGAGTAGGCACTGCACTAGTGATTACTATACTAAATGAAGAGCAGAACGATCATACGCTATACATTTTAATCAGGAGAAGAGTTAAAGAATGCGACCTAATTAAAATAGAATTTTAAAAGCGATAAGTTAAGCTAACTTTTCCGCTAATAGGAGAGCCATAAAAACCAACATTGGCTAAGCTAGTAATATGTTTTTCATCTGTGATGTTATCAATGTTAGCTTGAATTGATAAGTCTTCGCTAGCATCCCATCGAGCAAATACGTTCATAAGTAAATAAGAATCCTGCTTAACATTACTGGCTATATTTTCTGTTTTTGATTGCCATTTACCGGCTAAACCAAATTTAAATTCAGGTAGTTGAGGCAGCGTATAATCTAATGAAAAATTAACAACATTTTCAGGTTCCCATTCATGAGAACTATCGCCTGCGTCATCATTTATATCTAAGTATGTATATGCAAATACAGCATTTAGATCATCAGTTATGTGTCCGGTTAATTCTAATTCAAAGCCTTGGGTATCTTGATCAGCTCCTTTATAGTAAGTAAATCCAGATGCGTTTAGCCCTGCATAAGTTGCAATATTATCTTGTTTTGCACTAAATACGGCAAAGGTTGCAAGTAGTTGATCATCAAACCATTGAGTTTTCACTCCAACTTCGTAATTAACACCTTTACTTGGATCTAAAAAGTTACCATCGTAATCGTACTGCTCTTGTGGCTGATAAATATCGGAATAGCTTACATATACATTAACATCATCATTAATTGCATACGTTGTTGCAAGGTAAGGGCTTACCTCACTTTCATCATTATCTATATCAACGCCTTGGCTAAAGCCTGTGCGCTCATAATCGATAGCGTTAAAGCCCGCAATAACAAATAAGTCACTTGTTAGGTTTAATTTAGTAGAACCAAAAAAACGCTTTAAAGTAACATCAATATCAGCATACTTAGTTCGTTCACCCCAAATAGGTTCAGCAATCGCATCTAATGCGTATGGAAAAGCAGGCGCTAAACCATAAGCTTCAGTTGTTGCTGCATCGTAAGAGTTAGTAAAAGAGTAAGATGTACTTTGTGAAATACTACCACCAAGCATTAACTCATGCTCTTGACCAAACAAGCTGTACTCACCTTTAGCTGTTATATCAAATAAATCAGCTGAGAATTCTGTATCATATCGTCCAGGAATACTGACTAAACCTAAATTAGTTTCACTATCAAACATTCCATAAGCGTCATAAAGGTAAAGTAATTTACTTTGATCTTCTGAGTCTTGGTAATTATAAGTTGTTTTAATTTCCCAGTTATTATCGAATACATAAGTATATTCAATAAAAGCTGTGGTATTAAGAGTATCCCATTTAGTCCACTCTTGGGTTGTACTTGTACTTACATCCCACTGCGCTTGTGTGCCATCGGCATATGAAAGTGGTAATCCTCCCCACATGGTTCCATCTGTATTCGCATCTTGATGTGAAGCACCAAATGAAAGTGTTGAATTACCAGTAAGTTGTCCATCAACTACAGCAGAGAAGTAAGTACGATCGTTTTCTAAACCATCAAGGTATGAATCAGAGCTTTCTGCAGCCCCAACAACACGTGCAGCCCAGCTACCAGAATCTGTTAATAAAAATGAATAATCAGCTTGTAAGCGCTTTAAACCATAAGTACCTACAGAAATACCTACTTCACCTTCATTCTCATTTGTTGGGCGTTTTCGAACATAATTAATAGTACCAGCTGCATTACCAACGCCTGTTAATTGCCCATTAGCACCACGAATAACTTCTATTTTTTCATAACCGTAGCTTTCCATAGCACCAGTAACAAGGCCCCAGTTATTAGGTAGACCAACACCATCAACTTGAGTGCTTTTAATATCAAAACCACGAGACGTGTATCGTGTGCGGTTAGTTTCACCTTGTTCTACAGTAATACCCGTAGCCATTTTCAATGCGTCATTAATACTATTTGCTGCAAAGTTTTGAAGTTGCTCTGCGCCAATTACACTAATAGATTGTGGTGTTTCGTTAAGCTCCATAGTTAAACCGGTAGCACCTTGGCTAACTCGATCTTGGCGTACACCTACTATTAATATTTCTTCCATTTGTTCATTGTTATTTTCAACTGTATTCTTAGTTGGTGTTTCTTGCGCTTGAGCTGAAAAACCCATAGCTAAAACTAATGAAGAAAGTGCAAAAGTGCGATTGAGTTTCATGTTTTCCCTTAATTAATATTTAATATTATTTGAGTTTATTTAAATAATTGGGACATTCTACTATTTAGAATTAACAAACTCAAACAAAAACTATTATCATTTGCAAACTCGTTTACTCTGTTTTAGGGAAAATTACTTAGTCTGTAAATAATATTATGATTAGGATAAGCGATATGACTTATAAAAATATGGTTGTTTTTTTGACTTAAATTGAATTATAAAAAAAGCGGCCTAGGCCGCTTTTTTAAAGTAGTTAGCTTTTTAGTTATTAAAAAGAGTATTTAACAGAGAATTGTAAACGATCTAAATCGCCATCTACGCCACTTTCAGTTTCACGCTCAGCATGTTTTAGCTCAGCTCCAAATGTTAGGCGTTTAACAGGGGAATATAAAATGTTAGCGCTATAGCTTTGGCTTGATTCAGTCGGATCACCAGAAATAGCTAATAAATCAGTGTTGTTATCAGCAGAGAAGAAAGAGTATAAGAACGTTGAACGCCATTGGCTTGTCCACTTGTGCTGGTAAGCAACAAAACCAGAAGTCGAATCAATGGCATCTAGTTCATCGCCATTAAGTACTGCGCCGTGAGCAACGTTTAAGCCTACGTAACGGCCTAAGCCTTTACCTTGAGTAAGCATAAATTTAAGGTTGTCTTCACCAAGGTTTATTTTACCCGACGCACTAATACCAAAAGATGTTTCATCTGCATCAACACTGCCTACTTTATAAGTTAGTTGGCGAGCAAGCGCTGCAACAACAATGTTACCCCAATCAGCTTTGTGTGTGTAACGAGCTGTAAAGTCAGGCAAGGATGCATCATCAGTTACTACCATACCGCTAGTAGTAGAAATTGTACTTTCTGGGTTTTCTAATGAGAAAGACCATGCGCCAGTGGTATATTTAATTTGCGATTGGCGAACAAATATAGTGCCTTCAGCTGGGCCTACAAAATCAAGCGTTTCAGCAAGGGCACCCACGTTTTGAAAATTAGACCATGTTTGACCAAATAACCAACCGTCGTATGTCACAAACGCATGGCGAATACGTGGAGCATAAGAGTTTGATACACGTTCATTGCCGCCAGCAGCTGAGGCTAAAAAATCAATCTCAATTTTAGTGTTAACGGTCTTACCGTTATCCATAACAGTGGCTGTGCCAAAGTTAAAGCGTGACTCGCGAGCATGCATATCAAACACAGCATCTGAGCTGTTATCGTCGCCAATTGTTAGCGTACTTGGTACGTAAAAGTCACGACCTACGTTTGAACCTGCAGGCGCACCCGCTGAATAATCACTCCACATAGAGTCGAGTTTAATGTATCCACCGTAAGTAAATTCGGTATCACCAATTTTTGCAGCAGTTGCCGCGTATGCAGTACTTGATAGTGCACATAGTACAGCGCTTGCTGCCAATGTTTTTAATGGGGTAAATTTCATTGTGGTGTCCTTTATAGGCTACTTGTTATTTATTACTTTTTTTTCATAGATATTTGTATTACTTGCTACGAGTATTACTTACGAATAAAAAGGGTTGTTAATTTGGCTTTCAATTCACTTTCTATTTTCATTCGTTAAATAAAGCATTTTAGTAAGTACAACAAAATATCTTTATTAGAGTACGAGAACACTGTTGAATATGTGCAATATTTACTCAATTACCTATTGGTCTATAAGACTAAGGTTTGAGAGCAGATTAGTTTGTATTTACTTACATTTAACGCGTTGTATTATTTATGTAAAAAAATTGAAAGCAGAAGGATTATAAACTACAAATGAGGAAATTGAAGGGGTGTACAACTAAGGTCTAATACTTAATGTAGCACTGCTGAGTAATCCTTGGTAAAAGCTTAAGGCAAGTAATTTAAATGGAGACTAAGATGTCACAAAGTATCTATCCAGTTCCTGCGCATATTAAAGATGCGACTCTTGTAGATAAAAATAAATATAATACGCTTTACAAGCAATCTATTGATGACCCAGAAAGTTTTTGGCGTGAGCATGGCAAACGTCTTGATTGGTCTACCCCTTATACAAAAGTTAAAAACACATCATTCGACAAAGGCCATATAAATATTAAATGGTATGAGGATGGCTACCTTAATGCTTCGTACAATTGTATCGATCGTCACTTAAAAACCAAAGCAGACAAAACTGCGCTTATTTGGGAAGGTGACAGCCCATCTCAAAGTGAGAATATTACTTATCAACAATTGCATGATGAAGTAGCCAAGTTTGCCAATGGTTTAAAAAAGCTAGGTGTTCAAAAAGGTGATCGTGTAGCGATTTATATGCCTATGACGCCTCAAGCTGTTTATGCAATGCAGGCTTGTGCACGTATTGGTGCTATTCATTCGGTTGTATTTGGTGGCTTTTCACCTTCTGCGATTGCAGATCGTATTCGAGATTCGGGTGCCAAAATTGTTATTACTTCAGATGAAGGGCGCAGAGCAGGTAATTGTGTTCCATTAAAAGCAAATGTAGATGAAGCGGTAGCGCAAGAATCTGTAACCTCAATTGAGCATGTTATTGTGCACCAATTAACCGGCGGTGAAGTTGATTGGAATGAGCACGATATATGGTGGCATGACCTAGTTGCTGATTTACCAGCAAAGTGTGAACCAGAGCCAATGAACGCTGAAGATCCATTGTTTATTTTATATACATCAGGTTCAACAGGTCAGCCGAAGGGGGTTGTACATACTACTGGTGGCTACTTAGTTTACTCATCAATGACACATGAATACGTATTTGATTTAAAAGAAGACGATGTGTATTGGTGTAGTGCCGATGTAGGTTGGATCACAGGTCACAGTTACATTGCATACGGGCCATTAGTAAACGGTTGTACGCAAGTATTATTTGAAGGTGTACCAACTTATCCAACTGCAGGACGTATGGGCGAAATTGTTGATAAACACGGTGTAACTATTTTATATACTGCGCCTACAGCAATTCGTGCGCTAATGGCGAAAGGTGATGAGCCAACAGCTTCGTCAAATCGCGATAGTTTACGTATTTTAGGCTCGGTTGGTGAGCCAATAAATCCAGAAGCATGGACGTGGTATTACGAGAGTATTGGTAAATCTAATTGTCCGATTGTTGATACGTGGTGGCAAACAGAAACCGGTGGCATAATGATTACGCCTTTACCGGGTGCAACTGATACAAAGCCTGGCTCTGCAACCCATCCATTTTTTGGTATTGCGCCAGCATTATTTGATGCTGAGGGGAATAACCTTGAAGGTGCTGTGGACGGTAATTTAGTTATTTTAGATAGCTGGCCATCACAAGCGCGAACTGTTTACAACGACCATGAACGTTTTGAACAAACTTATTTTAGCGCCTACCCAGGTGTTTACTTTACAGGTGATGGTTGTCGTCGTGATGAAGACGGTTATTACTGGATCACAGGACGTGTGGACGATGTACTTAACGTATCAGGCCATCGCTTAGGTACTGCCGAAATTGAAAGTGCGTTAGTTGCGCACGAAGCAGTAGCAGAAGCAGCAGTAGTGGGTTACCCGCATGATATTAAAGGCCAAGGTATTTATGTTTATATTACGCCTAACGAAGGTGTAACAGTAAGCGATGAATTAACCAAAGAGGTACGTAACTGGGTTCGTAAAGAGCTTAGCCCAATAGCATCACCAGATATGATTCAATGGTCTCCAGGTTTACCTAAAACGCGCTCAGGCAAGATTATGCGTCGTATTTTACGTAAAATCGCTGCAAATGAGCACCAACAACTCGGTGATACGTCAACGCTTGCAGATCCATCTGTAGTCGATGAACTAATCGAGAACAGATTAAATCGTTAAATGTGCGTTAAAAACTTGATTACAAGTTGATTCTAAACGTAGTATATCGGCTGTCAGTAAGGGTTTTATACCTAACTGGCAGCCGAATTTATTAGGAGTGAACCATGAGTCAGTTTTTAATAGCGGACGACCATCCGTTATTTCGTGAAGCACTAAAGGGCGCATTGAGCGCAAAATTTGAAGGTTTAGAGGTTTTTGAATCATCCGATTTTGACAGCACACTGCAAGTGTTAAGCGAGCAAGAGGATCTTGATATATTACTGCTAGACCTTCACATGCCAGGTAATGGTGATTTATATGGTCTTATTCGTATTAGAGAAGAATACCCAAGCTTACCTATTGCCGTTGTTTCGGGTAGTGAAGACGCTAATATTGTTTCTAAAGTAATGGGTTACGGCGCTATGGGTTTTATTCCTAAATCGTCATCGTCTGATGATATTGCCAGTGCAATTAACCAAATACTTGAAGGCGATACATGGCTACCAAAAGAGCTAAAAAACAAAGTAGCTGAAATTGAAGGTGAAGATAGAGAAATAGCAGCGCAAGTTGCCTCATTAACACCTCAACAATACCGAGTGCTACAATATCTGCACGAAGGTTTACTTAATAAGCAAATTGCTTATGAACTGCACATATCAGAAGCGACAGTAAAAGCACACATTACAGCCATATTTAGAAAACTCGGCGTGTACAATCGTACCCAAGCCGTTTTAATTGCCGCTAAATTAAAACTCGAGCCAATAGAGCAGGCATAATTTACATTTAAAAAGTCACTTGCTTATTTATGAGCAAAAAAATGCCAGCAACAATGCTGGCATATTTTTATGTGTAGAATAATCAATCAGAATTCAGGTTAATAACAAAATGCATACCTTGTTATCAACACTGTTTTATTACCTCAAAATAAACTACTTAATTAAGCGAATTGGTACAATGCTAAGAAAACACTACAGTTTTATTACCATTAATAAATAGCTTATGCTCTGATGCAAGTTGGAGTGCTTTACAAAACACTGTTTTCTCTACATCTTTACCCATTTTAGCCATCATTTCGGCGGTATTAGCATGTGTAACGCTTGTTACATCCTGCAAAATAATAGGGCCTTCATCAAGCTCATTATTCACAAAGTGAGCGGTAGCACCAATAATTTTTACGCCGCGCTCAAATGCTTGATGATAAGGTTTAGCACCTATAAATGCAGGTAAAAATGAATGATGAATATTAATTATTTTGCCTTCAAAGCGACCCACAAATTCAGGACTTAAAATACGCATGTATTTGGCAAGGCCAATAATGTCAGGGTTGTAGCTGGCAATTAAATCACCTACTTTTTGATCGTGCTCGCTACGAGTTAGTCCTTCGTGCGATACAACATGAAACGGCACATCAAACCCTTTTGCTAAAGGCTCTAAATCAGCGTAGTTAGCAATAACAGCTAATACTTCAATATTAAGAGTTTGTTCAAATTGCTTTAGCAACATACCACCTAAACAATGGGCTTCTTTAGTTGCAAGTAAAACTACTTTAGTTTTTGCACCGCAATGTAGGGCAAGTTTAGCGCCTTGTGGCAACAGTGCGCGCAGTTGATCTAAAAAGTCGCTTTGTGGCTCGCCTGTAAGCTCTGTGCGCATAAAAAATCGCTGTGCGTCTTTATCTACAAACTCGTTGTTACGCGTAATATTTAAATTATTTTTATGACAAAGCCCTGTGATTTTAGCTATTAAGCCTACGTCGTCAGCACATTGGGTGGTTAGTATATAGCTCATTGTCCTCATTCTTACCCTGTGATTAATACTTCATTATTTGTGTTTTGGCACATAAAGCAAGGGCTTTGTGGACTAATCCAATATTAATCATGTTGTTGAGTATAAAAGAGGTAGTAAAGTTAAAAGGTATTGAATAGAGGTTAATAAAGGATAAAAAAATGCCACCTAATTTACAAGGTGGCATTAATACTAATAATCCAGAGTTTAAGTTAATTAACCCTTTGGCTCGGGAGATAAGTTTTCTTCTTGTCTTAAATACCCGGCAGCTTCTTCGTCATCTTTAGCTATCGCTTGCTGAGTAGGTATAGCACGCGTTTGCTGATTTAATTGATGTATTTGTGACGCATTACCTAAATCACGCTCACTGGTGATTGAGGCGATAGATTCACGGTCTTTCAAGAACGCGATAACGTCTTTTTTGATTGCTTGTAATTGTCCTTCGTCTTTATGCATTTCCATAATATGGCGAGGATGTTCAAGATTTTTCATACCTGTTGCTGCAAACGTAGTAGAAATAACACGAGAAACAATAATCCAAGGCGTTATGCTACTGCGTACTAAAGTATTTTCTGAGCGAGTACTATCGTGAATACCAGTACCAGTTGATATTTTAGACTCAGTAAATGTGCCTTCGCATTTAAAGTACACTAGTAGTGATTCAAATTGCATTTCAGCGAAAAATAGATGAGCTGTATTTGTAAGCAATTGCGCAAATGCTTTAATAAGTATACCTATTAGCAATAAGTGAAAGCTTGTCATTAATAGCTCACTAAATTGAATAACATGTTGGTTATTAAATGCTTGTTTAAAGCTACTAATATTTGCAGCGTCAACGTAATGATAAATATTAATAAACGAATACGCTAAAAACACAGTAAACGCTAAGGCTATAATATAAAGCAAGTTACCACTTACTAAAGCAAGTAACCTTGCTAGCGTAAAGTTTTTACCTAAGTCTATTGAGTGCAGTTTAGGTTGAATCTCTTGGATCATTTCACCTTTAAAACCGCCTTTACCTTCAATTTGTTCTTGAAGCTTAGGATCTAATTCGCGATAAACTCTGTTAGGTACTTCTTTATAACGACGGTTAGCCATTACTAGATTGTCTAGGTTTATAAAAATTTCGTCTGGATGAACAGACTCTTGCCAGTTTTCACGTAGTTCTGATACTTCAGCAGAAGGGGTAACTGCATTTAAACGCGCTTTAATCATAATAAAAGCAATTGCGCAGCTCAGAGTGGCTAATACAATAATCGCAATTAAGTACATGCCAGCATGAAGACTAGGTAGTTGCTCAATCCAGCCATCTATTTCTTGTTTGCTAATGTGTTGTTCTTTCATCAGCCATGACATAGAAAGGCCAATAGCGATTGGTAAAATAAAAGATAAAGAAATAATTTTAGCGAGTGCTCCGGTACCAAGTGCTTCAATATTTTTTTCAGCGTTTCTAGAAATAGGTTTACCCGTAGAGCGCCACGAAAAAAGAACGTAGAACATTAATATGGCACTATAAACAGGAAATGCTAATTCGCCTGCTTCACCGGTAAAACCCGATAAAGATACAAATGCCACAAGGCCATAAGCAATAAGTGCAACAAGGGTACTTACCCATGAGCCAAATAAGCGCTGAGCAACATTACGAATAGGATAAGGTAGGAATAATAACTTAGGGATTAAGCTGTGAAGTAAACGTGATAAAAAACCATTAGGCTCTTTAAACGTACTGTTTTTACGACCAACCAGCATTTCTTCGAGTGATTGCGCTGTGTAGGCTACTTCTTTTTCTTCTTCTTTGGCGGTTGATGCTTGTGATTTACTGTAGTTATAAGCAAGTGAAGTAGGGTGGTTTCTGCCTACAAAATACTTAAGAGTTGCATAAATACCACTTGAAAGTGAGCGAATGCCGAATGCTAAAATAAGCATGCCAAACACCATTAAAATCCATCCAGCGGTTGTATCTTCTTTTACTGAGCCCGCAGCAATAACAAGTAAACTAATACCCGCTATAGACTCGATGAGTCCTCTTACAGCTGTTACTTTACCTTCAAGTTTGAAGGGGTTTTTTAGTCCAAGATCAATCGATCCATAATCAAAAGCCATTGAATGCTCCTTTTAAACAGCATGCCCAATTAAGGGAGAATATAAGCGTAGTTATAATAACCATTATATATATCGTATTTTTGTTTTTGCTCAATTTTTGATTATATATCAATAAAGTCGTTCAGTTTAAGGTTATTTTAAAGTGGTACATTCTATGCTTTGAAATATAAGCTTAAGCGAGTTAACAATATCTCTTTTAAATGCTTGAGGAGGAATGATGGAATTGATTTACGTTGATGATAGTTTGCCCGGAATTACCCGAAAGCAAAAAAACAAACATTGGCAGTATTTTGACCCAATAGGAAAAATAATTAAAGAGAAGGCCGTTATTGAGCGCTTAAATTCACTCGCGTTCCCACCCGCTTACAAAAGTGTATGGTTTTGCCCTGAAGAAAATGGGCATATTTTAGCAACAGGTTACGACAGTAAAGGACGAAAGCAGTACCGATATCATCCATTATTTACACAACAACAAGATGCTAAAAAGTATCAAGCTTGTAGTGTGTTTGGACATAAGCTGCCGTTACTTAGGGCTCAATTAATGGAAGCATTGCAAGGTGATGAGCTCGATTATGAACGTACTTTAGCAGCCATTGTTAGATTAATGGATTTAGGTGCTTTACGGGTGGGGAATGAACGTAATGTAAAACAAAATAAAAGTTTTGGTGCGACAACCCTAAGATCAAGGCATGCAAAATTAACAGGTAAAAATATTAGATTAAAATACCGTGCAAAGTCAGGTAAAGAAAGGGAAGTAAATATATCGGATAAAGCATTGAGTAGTGTTATTAAGGAGCTTCAGGATTTACCCGGGCAACACTTGTTTCAATATATAGAAGAGGGGGAGCGCTCTAACGTTACTTCGACTGAAATCAATCAGTATATTCAAAATATAATGGGTGAAGAATTTAGCGCAAAACACTTTAGAACATGGCGAGCAAGTGTGATTGCTTTTAAAGAAGTGTATGAAGCAAAAGGCGCTATTACATTAAAAACAATGCTTGATGAAGTGTCTTCAAAGCTTGGGAATACGCCAACAATAGCGCGTAATTCTTATATTCACCCTGATGTTATTGAGCTTTGTAAGAAAAATGAATCAGAACAAACTCATTGGCGCGACAATTTTAAATTACCCCGTAAAACAAAGTATCTTAGTCGGTTTGAGCGCGGTTTATTAGAGTTTTTAACGTAACGATAAAGGCTGTAGCTTACAGCCTTTATGCTAAGTTTTTATATTATGCTATTGCAGCATAAACGTTTCGTATTCTAAATCTTCAAATTGTTTTGAAAGCCAAAACAATCCTACTACCGAGGTAATAATGGTCGCTAATGCAAAGCCATAGCCATAAAACTGCGGTCCAAAAGCAATTGATAACAAAGTTAAAACAACATTGATTACCAAAAATAACCCCGCTAAAAATAGCACTGTTGAGCGTTTATCTAAATAAAACAAAATATTTAAAATAGATAAAAATATAACTTGTACGCCTACACCAACTACATCAATAAATAAAAGCGTTTTATAGTTTGGATCAATGCCAATAAAGGTAAGTATCTGCTCACCCCATAATAATAAGCAGGCAACGGTAATACCCTGAATTTTAAATATATCGTATAAACCGGCACGCGCAGTTTGGATCATACTGTCTTTTAATATGTAGATCTCTTCAAGAGATGAGCCACCACGAATAGCGGTGTAAAAACGGTCGTACTCTTCTACAAAGTCGGTTTCCATTTTTACTAAAAATACCGCCATACCGGGGATAATAGACAAATAAGCCAAAAATATAGGTAAGTCATAAATTGGGCTGGCTCTTAATGTGCCAATAATTTGAATTGATGTGCTTGGAGAATACCAAAAAATGATTTTATCAGCCCATACACCAATGTTATAAAACAGACCACAAAAGAATAGGCTGTAATACACTTTTTTATTGCTTAAAAAGTCAAAGCTTATAAGTTTTTCACCAGGATAACGGCGAATAATCATAAACAAAAAGCTAAAAAAGAGCAGAGCTTCGCCAGCAAAAAACGCAAAAAATAAGCCGTCTAACTGCCAATCTCTTAATAAATATGCAAGCAATACCATAAAGGCGTAACCACTTAGCATGGTAATTAAAATTAACCGGTATTCTTTCATACCTGATAGAAAAATAGCGCCAAGCCACTGATTACATAAGCTTACAAAGGCACCTAAAATTATAATCTTAGTAACAACGGGTATAGGGAGCATAGGCCATACAGCTAAGCCCACCAATAACGCAGCTATTGTTGTTACAAGTTGCGCACCAAGTAAATTAGGGAGTACTTTTGCCTCTTCTTTTTGAAAAAACAAATCGGCAATAAACCGAGTTAGTAATAACTGCAAGCCACCCGTTAAAATAAGTGAGGCAGCCATCATGTAGGTAACAAGCGTTAAAAATTGAATAATAAGTACTTTAGGTAATACAATTCCTAAACTTAAAATACCAATTAGCATTAACGCTACAATAGAGAGCAGCCAGGGGCCTGAGCCTATTAAACCTGCGTAGCCGTATGCTTCGAAAACTGAGAGCAGGGTATTTTTTTTGAGAATTTTTCGTATCTCAAAACCTATTCCGGCCATGCTATTGTATCCTTATAAAGTTTATCGTAGCGGGCAAACATGTGGCTCTCGTCATAAAATTTTTGTACGCGGTCTAAACCACTTTTTTGATACTCAAGCCAAGCTTGCTCATTTGTTAGCATGTTTGATATTTGTTGTGCTGTTTCGCTAGGTGAAGCAATTGAGACAACTTCACCGGCTTTACCTAATGCTTTATCTTCATCGGTTCCGCCTTCGATTATTTCGCGGCACGAGCCAACATCACTAGCAAGTACAGGCACACCGGCTGCCATTGCTTCTAAAAGTACTAAAGGCTGCGCTTCGGAAATTGAGGTTAAAGCAACAACTCCGAGCTTAGGCAAAATTTTGGTAATATCTTGCATACCTAAAAACTTAACACTGTTTTGTAAATCAAGGCTGCCTACAAGTAGTTCACACTCTTTGTAATACTGCGGATCTTCTTCATAAGGGCCGATGATCCAGCCTTCGACCTCTGGTAATATCGATTGCGCTTCTTTAATCGCACGTATAAAGGTTTTAATATCTTTTATAGGCACTACACGTCCAATTAACCCAACAACCGGTGGTATCTGTTTTGGACGCTGATCAAGCGCTTCAATAAAGCGTACTGTTTTAATGCCATTAGGTACAACAAATGCTTTTTCAGGCGCTGCACCATCTTTTATTTGGCGCTGTCTGTTACCGTCGTATAGCGAAATGATCTTATCTGCTTCTTGGTATGTTGTTCGGCCTATTTGCTCAAAAAAGCTGATCCACATTCGGCGAATAAAGCCCATCTCGGTATTTAAGTTTTTACCTAGGCTTTGTTCAGACTCTTTGATCCAACTGGCTTGAATAAGATCTATTTTTCTCTCTTTGGTGTAAATACCATGCTCGGTCAACAAAAAGGGAGTATCGCTTATTACACTGGCACCAGATCCTAAAATACCAGCATACCCGGTAGATATTGAGTGAATAAGTTTAACTTTTGGAAGTCCACGTGCAATTTCGGCTATTTTAAATAGCGGTTTATATAAATTGCGGTATGACCAAAAAAAGTCAATAAAGGAGGATTCATCACAAAAAGTTGAATAGTAATTAGTGAGCACTTGCCATGATGATTCACTATATAAAAAGTCGGCTTCGTTAATACCGTCTTTTTTAGCCAAAGTTTCAAATGCAAATTTTAACAATTCAGTCGGGATAGGCTCGTTACAATCTCTAAAATAATTTTGTAGTTGTTGCCAGAAATCAAAGAGCTCTTTTTTATATTTAACCCCATGCTTGGCTTTTATTTCAGAAGTATCATTTTCCACTAAATAATGAACATGCAGCTTGGTAACATTTTTAGGTAAAGTATATTGAATCTCGCCATAATGCTCTGGTGCTCCACCTATAAAAACAAGCTCAAAGTTATAATGAGGTAACCCTTCAATTATTTGATGAACCCAACTTGATACACCACCACGTACGTAAGGGTAGGTACCTTCCAAAAGCAGTAAAATGTCTGCATTTTTATTACTCATGCCAATACTCCTGCAAATGACGTAATTCACTGCCTTTAGGTTGTTCTGGGAGTTCTTTTAAATAGCGTTTACAGTCGTCAAACTTGTTCATACAAAAGGCAACTTCGGCTTTATAAGGGAGAACATGACGCCTTGCCATACCAAACTCAGTTGCTTTAAGTAAATACTCATGGGCTATTTCGTATTTGTCTAAGGCTAAAGATATACGGCCTAAAAATATAAAGGTTGCAGGTGTTTTTACGTGCTCAATACTTTGCTCTGCAAGTGCTTCTGCTTTTTCTAAAACGTATTTACGCAGTGCACCTTGGGCTAAACCTAAATAGCTTAGTTCCCAATACAGTTCGGCTAGCTGTTTTTGTAAATGGCTCAATTTAGGCTGCTTAGTCGTAACGGCTATTTCTTGCTGATACAAACTGATTTTTTCGTTGAGTTTGGTTTCTTTACCATCAAGGGTTGAGTAGGCGAGTAGTCGAATATCATCTTCTAAATCTTTAAGTGCTAGCTTTAAAATAGGAATAGCTTGTGAGTCACTCATGTGACGAGCTGCCATTACAGCACTTAAACGTTTATTGGGTTCACTCGCGTGCTTCAAAATTGCTTTAAGTCCGCCAATAGAATAGGTCGGGTTTGCTGATATTGCTCTGGCTTCAAAAGGAAGCTCAGGTATTTTATGCTCTTCTATTTCTATCTCGTCGTTTTTGAGAGGTTTACAAAGAGCAAACGTAAGCGCTACTACAACACCTATAATTCCAAGTACTGGTAATGTAAACAATAATAAAAACATGAGTAGCAAAGAGCTATAAGGAGTCGTTTTGTATTTTTTAGGTATAAAAACATAACTAACAATAGCAAAAAGGATGCTAGCAATAGCATGCAATAATATAGCTAAAAACCAATTAGGTGTTTCCAGTACTTCTATTAGTGCAAAGTACTGGCAAATACACCCTAAAATAGCCGCTACAATAATTATAATCATGAAAGTGAAACCAATCTCTTTATATCATCTGAGCTTATTGGTAGTGCAAGTTGTTGCTCAATAACAATATCAAGCTCAGCTAAAGTGTTACCCGTACGCTCTTTACACCAGGTGTTCATTCGGGCAATAAAGCCTGCTTTTTCAAGTTCATCAGCTAATGGCATTAATAGCAGTAATACCTGATTTTGATTATCATACAAATAAATGTCTAAACCACGGCGTGCTTCACTTAAATAACTCATAAGTTGAGTCGATTTATCAGTAATATTATTGGCTTTTATTTTTAGCAGCTGCGATGGAATGTTGTATCGTTTTGCTTCTTTATTCGCGCGTTTAACTTGGCGAATAAAGTATGGAGACTCTTCATACGTCATTACTGGGTTTGTTATTTCATGGCGCAGTAGGTCGCCAATATGCCCAGCCATAACAGCAAGTAGTGTAAGAGTGGTATTTTTAAGCGCAAAAAATTGTACTCTTTCAACTAAAATAGCGCCATAAATTGTATTATTTACGTCGATAAGTGGGATTGCCATATGGTATTTACTTATACCTAACGCAGTTTTTGCGTCTTTTACTGATACTAATTCTTTTTCTTCAATCATCGCTAATATAAGAGGATCATTTTCAGCTATTTGACCCATTTGGCCAATAGAGGCAAGTGGTGGCTCTAAAACAGTGTCGTTTTCAACTTTATATAAACCCGCTCTTTCTAATAAACCATATTCAACGAATAGGTCGATTATTTTTTGCGCTGCGCTATCAAGCCTTCTTTCTTTTAATAGCCCGATAGAGGTTCTTACTGCTTGTAGCGATTCACGCAAACTTAACGTATGGCCAGCAAGCATTTGCTCTATTCTATCGTGAGATGAATTAATTAAGTGATACTGACGAGTAAATGTTTCAAGGCGATCGGTTACGTACTCAAGCTGAATACTTTGTTGTTGATTAGTACGTTCCCACACATCCCTAAATTCGCCAGTGATCATAATTACAATAATGTAGCCAATCATGGCGTTAATATTGAAGTCGCTTTGTGGTGATAAAATATTTGCTTGTAGTAAAAAAAGTTGACCAACAAGCAAACATAAAATACTAATAAAGCCTTTTGAAAAGCCATAACGTAGAGAAACTAAAAGTGGGCCAAGTACAGGCCACGAAAACCCTCCCTCAGTCCAAAATGGGTCCTCTGCGTTAAATAATACAGGCAGCCCTAAAGCAAGCGCGGTAAATATAAATACCTCAGCCCATATTTGTAGCTCAGGAACGTCTCTTGGTCTAAGGAAATGTGTTTTCACTCACTAACCTCTATATAAGAAATTAAATCGGCAATCACATCTTGTGCTGTTGCTGCAATGCTATCGCGGCCCCAACCACTTTTAGCAATAGTACCCGTCCAAATCGGCGTTGTTTGTCCATTTTCAGTGAGTGATAATGTAAGTGCAACAACGGGTTCGCCGTCAAGCCCAGCTTTGTAGCGCCACTCTTCAATGCTGCCTGTGAGTACATAGTCAGCTTGTTGAGTGCTTAACCACTGCATAGCATTGTCTAAACGGTATTGATCGTCCAGTGGTGGAAGCTCTTTGGTGTTTACGCGAGGTGCGCGTATAAGAGTTGGTAATTTATTTTGTTGCCAAATACTGGCTAAAATATCTTCAGCACGCTCACCTGCAAGCGGTGTTTGAGCATGATTAACAAGTGGCATTAATGCCACAATTTTTGAAGGGCTAAGCTCTACATCATCAGCAACTCTGCTGGTGGTACATGCTGATAATAGTAATACCAAACACGGTATAATTAAACGGAACATACTCTCTCCTAACATTAAAAATGTACGTAATAACCTAATTGTAATTGTGTATCTGAGTTACCCACTTTATTACTACTTTGGTAACCCAGCTGTAATTTAAATAAATCATCGCCCAGTACAGACCAACCTGCGCCACTTGAAACTGATACATCTACTGTATCGTTAAGTGTTTGATAGCCAGTACTTATATCAAATAACCACGAAGGGCTTGCACCTAAATAAGGAGGTTCTAAAGAACCAGTTGAAGCAAATGAGGTCCCTAGTGCAAAACGTCTAAATGGTTGAAGGTCAACTCTTAGCGGTCTTGATTCTGTATTTATTAATGCATTTACACGTTCAAAGTCTTGCCACTGTGCACTAAAATAAGCGTTCCAAATTGGGCGGTCTTTTAAAATGCTGTATTGGTAACGTGCATTATATTCTTGGCCATTTATTAGTGAGCTGCCATCGCTTCTTCGAGAAAAAGACATCGCTGCTGCTGATAGCTGTACGTTTTGTCTACCATCAATATTGTAGTTAACATAGGCCGTGGCTTTATCTAGCTGAGCATAGCTAAGTAGCGCTTCTGATTGGCGGTTTTCAACATTATATTCAAGCTTTAAACCTACCTGTGTACGCGAATCCCATTGATAACGAGAGTCCAAGCTAAAACCTTGACGGCTAACTAAGCTGCCTTGGTGAGAATCTATTTTTGCATCAAAATACCAACGACCAAATGTCATCTTATCTTCTATCGCAAACAGTAATCCGTTGTTATCAAGATTTTGCTGATTACTTAAACTTAATTTCCATTGCCCATTAGCATAAGGAAAATAAACGTTTACATCGTACTGGCTACTGTTTAAACCAGCCTCTGGCGATAGGTTTATTTCAAGCGCTCTAAAATAGGATGCGCGTGCATTTCTGAGTAAACTCAATTGCGATTCATTTGCCTCGCCAGTGAGTTCTTCGTACCAACGTTGCATGGTGGCATAGGGTTGTTTTAAATAGAGTAGGGCGTTTAGCTCATCTAATTTGCTTAGTGAACCTTCAGCTATAAGCTGTTTCGCTTTATTAAATTCGCCGTTGGTCATATAAAGTTGTAGTTTTTGCCATGGCTCTAATTTTTGTGCAGCCCTGCGCGCTAACCACCAGTTTGTTTGGGGCTCACCAATAGTGTCGGGGGCAAGTTCTTCCATTGTGTTTAATTGCATTAAATGAGGAACAGCCATCGCGCCCGCCCAGCGGAACATTAAGCCTCTGTATGCATATTTATCTTTAGGTAAGTGTTGCAGTAAATAGTGATTAAGTTCAGCAGCATTTGCATAGTAGCCAAGTTGTTTCATTACATCGGCTAAGTTAACCAGTGTTGTTAAGTCACTTGGATCTGCAATGGCTAATTTACGCAAATAAAAGTAAGCACTGTTATATGATTTATCATAAATAGATAAGCTTGCTAATAGCTGGGTCCACGCATAGGAAGGATCGCTTTGAGAATAGCGAGCTAAAATGCGGCTAATCATCACAGTGTCGTGCATTTGCAGCGCTAACCAACCTTGTGCAAGCACAACATCAGAGTCATATTCACTTAATTTAGCGGCGCGGTTTAAAGTTGTATAAGCTGAATTTAAATCACTTTGGTTTTGATACCAATTAGAAAGAATTAACCAAGCAGGGTAGAGGGCTTTATTGTAGCGCTGCTTATCAAGTTCAGCATGAATACGTGCAACTGATTTAGCATCATTTACTTGTGTACTTAATAATGCAATTTGAATCAATTGACGGTCAGTTTGCGACTCGCTTTTCCATAAATAATCAAGAAGCTCCTGAGGCCGACCTTCAAAGCGTAATTGTTGGTAGTGCAGCATGTCGCCTACGCTTAAAGGGCTTATTTTTTGTAACTGCTCTAATGCATATAGCTCATGAGCTTTGTCTTGGACTCGCATTGCCATGTCTACATTGGCGCTCCAAAACTCATCATCAGAACTTTGTTGTTTACTTTTTAGCACTTGCAGAGCTGTAGCAAAGTCATCTTCTAGCCAAAATGCGCGGGCAATCCAAAGTAAATCTTCTTCATTTTTAGGCCCTTTATATGTAGGCCACAAGACCCTTAAGGCTTTTAAATTACCAGTATCTTGAAGCACTTTTGCTTTCCAGTATTGTGATAATACACTTTTACCATTTATTTGCTCAAAGCGTTCAATATTGTTTAACTCTTGCTTTGTGTTACCAATAAATTCGTTAGCTTGCATCCAATTAGCAAAACCATTGCCTTTCAGACTTCTGTTTTGCGCCTTGTATTCGTATATATCATTAGCATCTTGGTATAAATATAAAGCGGTGGCATCGTTAATACTGTCGGTAAGCATCGCAGGAGTTACTGCTTTGTTAGACATTAGCCATTTAAATTCTCGAAGAGCTTCTTTAGGCTTGTTTTGCCAGCGCTTTATCTTCCAATTTAATAAATGTAGCTCTTTGTCATCTGGGCTCTGTAGTAATAACTGTGCGAGTAATTGTTCTGCCCCTTTTGCATTTCCATTTGCTAAACGCAGGTGCATTGCTTTTGTTAAGTAGTCGGTGTTATTTGGCTCAGCTTTTAATAAGCTTTCAATGGCTTGAGCTGCATCTTCTGTGTTGCCAGCTAGTTTAGCTAAATAAAGGGTGCGTTTAACATCGGCTTTGTCACCATAGGTTTTCCACCATGCATAAGCTTGAATCGGGTTATTTGCGCCCAGTGCAGTTTCAATCGCTTTAGCTGCAATGTCAGCATTTATATTTATTTTATAAATTGCGAGTGCTTTGTCAGGTTCCCCTGCGCTTAACCAGTAATCGGCTGCAAGGAGTGGCTGTTTATTTTTTTGATAGTACTGAGCAACTTTTGCGTTTAACCCAACTGCTTTTGCAATAGTTAGTATTTGTTCGTTCCAATTTTTATGAGCACCTATTTTTAAAGATAGTTCTTCAAAGCGGTCGTCAATATTAGCCCCGCTTGCTAGCCATAGTGAGTAAAGCAGCTTTATTTCAAGCGTCGCTTTGCGCTCACCTCTAGGTAGTTTTTCAAGCTCGTTAGTGGCTTGTGAATACTCACTAAGCCCTATATGCAGCTCAACTAATTTTGCGCGTAGCTTTTCGTTGTCGGGCTCTGTGTTGAGCGCTGCATTAAGGTACGATTTTTCAAAGGTATAATCTTGTGAAAGTTCATCATCTTCAAAAAATAAGGTGTGAGGAAATAATGCATAAAGTGCAAAACAACTTACAGCTAATATTGCTAATATTGTTTTTACAGAAATTAACTGAGGGCGCTTTTTAGCATTCATTATCGAGCGACTCCATTGCAGTTAAGATAACCATAAAATTGACCCTTTGGCAGATTAAAGTGTGTCACATTAGCGCGTGTTACACCTTTAAAGTGCTCACCCAAATTAGATACAAATTCGCAAGAGCGTGCATTCATTAAATCAAGTGAAGCGGGTACCCACGCTTTAAAACTAACAGGCCCGTTAACTTGCCAGTTATTAATAACAACATTTGCAGACGCTAAATAAGGTTTTTTACTATTTTGGCTGTGATCAAAGCTAAGGCGAGCTATGTTATTTATAACGTGTATGTAGTCACCTTTTTCAGTTACACCCGATACACCTTCACTTTGAGCTATGTTTGGCACATCAAAATCGGTAGGTATCCGTAGAGTACGAATGTACTTTGAGCTAAATAACCATTCATTATTATTGTTTTTTGCAAGTGCAGAAAAGTAAAAATCTTTTGCTACTTTTGCATAATGGCTTAAATGCACCGGTGTATTTGGTCTTGCTAAAACATAATCTATGTTGTGTTTAAGAGCGTCTAAACCCGCAAGAACTTCGCCTGAGTAAAAGTGATAGTAAATAGTGTAAGGTTTTAACCTATATGGTTTTTCTGTTATTTCGAAAGTTTCGGTTAAACGTCTAAAGCCGTAATAAGGGCCATGCCATAGGTTTGTGTAAACATTTTCATTTAATATGGGGGCATAAATTTGATACAGCAAATCACGCTCAGGTCGGCCAATAGGTGATATATGTGTAAGACTAGGATTATCGGCATTTACATCAGTGTTGCCACCGTTGACATTTAACACACCTGCATCACGAGCAAGTTCAAGTGCTTTAGGACCAGGAGTTGCATCGCCTGACCATAACATCATCACTGTTTTTTTATTTTTAGGTGTGAGCTTTTCATCAATGTACTTTATTGAATCTGTAATTTCTTTTTTAAGGCTGATAGTGTTGTAGCCAGGTACATCTAGATGAAAACCGTAATCGGTGTCGTCTTCATCTATTTTTTTTCGCCCAGACAGTGCTGTCCAAAAATAGGGGTGACTATAAGTATGCGAAGCAACTTCTACGTAAGGTAGGTTAAAAATACTACGTGCAATGCCTTCAAGTTTGGCACTTTGTTTAGAGTGAATACCGCCTTCTTCAATGTCAGCTTGGATCACAGATGACGTTAAAGGCAGTTTATAGCGTTTAATTATTTCATCTCGAATTACTTCTGCTGAATAAGGCTTACCTTCGTAATGGGCAACACTTGTAAATCCATCTCCATCGATATGTAGCGTTAGCATTCGCCTGCCACTTTCGGTGGTTGTATCTGGCACTAATATAGGCGGTAGTCCCATAGCCTGAGTTAGTAGTGTACGCGGATCAATAACCCATTTGCTGCCTTCCATCGGAAATGTATCAATTAGCCAAGGAGCAACTACTACTGCACCATATTTAGTTTTAGCAGCTTGTACAACTATTGTGTCATCCGATGATTTTATTGTAATTAAAGGAGTCGCATCAGTTGCTAATTTGAGTAAGTATGGTTTAACAATAGGGGGAGGTGTTGTGGATTCTCCTTTGAGCCAAGGTGCAAAGCTATCTTGTTTATATGGACCTTCAGGCAGTGTGTTTAACGACTCAATACCTAAGCTTAATAATAATTTAGTTGATTGTGGTAACTCGCCTAAAATAAGCTCTGGCACCACACCTAAATTAGCTTCAAGCCAATTGGTAAGTGTTGGAGTGTAAAATGCGTCGCTTGAGGTCCACGAAATAATACCAGCATGTAAGCTAGGGTCAACCAAAGGTAAATCGCGCTTTGCCATATCTATGTAATCAGGTATATACCCCAAATACTCAATCATGGTCGCAAGCTTTAAATGTACGGTAGTGTAAATGAGTGGCTTTACGTTACTGTTGTACGGAATTAGGATGCGCCTTGGTACTGGCGATATGGTTGATGTACCCCATGTTTGTAAGTGCCCATCTGTTACCCAAGGAGTAAAGCCAGCTTGTTTTATTTTTTGTGCCATAGCAAGGCGGTTGTCAGGCTGTGTATAATCAATAACTTGTACTTTAAAACCTAAGTTCTGTGCTGTTTTTAATTGTGCGCTTAGCCAAGCTTGATCGTTCTCTGTGGTTAATTTATAGCTATTATCGGTTGGGTTATAGTGGCTAAATAAGCCCTCAGCAACTAAGTCGTTGGCTAAATTAGCGAGTTTAGGCAATAACTCAAAGCCCCGGTTAAGAATAAGGTGCTTATCAAAAGTCTCAGATAGTGAGCTTATTATGGTGACTAACCCAGCTTGTTGATCGGGTTTACTGTGTGTAGCATCTAATAGCTGATAGCTATCAAGGGTATCTAAAAATAAGCCGCTAAAGCCACGTGCTTTTAATGCCGCAGCGCTATTTGCAATATATTGTTGCCAATGTGCTGATGTTAAATCCGCAATGTGGCTATTCCAGTTGGGGTTTATGCTAAGTGATGACTCACTTTGATTAAACGACTCACCAACACTTAAATAAGCATAAACAGCAATATTACGCTGTTTAAACCAATTAAGTTCGTGCTCAGTCACAAGATCAGGCTGGACTACAACGCGAGAATAAAAGGTCATTTCGGCTAATGGCATCGGCGCTGAGTAGTAAAAAGCGATACTATTATTTACAGGTGCTGAGAATGCATGAGCAGACACTAAAAGTGCAAGGTATAAAATATATTTCATTAATAATTCATTTTTATTAGATTATAACTGTGACTCAAAGTGATGCGTTCCGATTTTTCTAGTTGTTTGGTATTAGTGATATAGGGTTATTATATGTTAATGGAAGTTTAATATCTATATGTTCATTATTTATATGAACCTAAAATCAATACTAACATGAGTCCTGCGTTAACTCATTACATAGCTGGTGATTAATCGTCTTAGTACGCTATAAAATTAAGTTTAGATCAATGCAGCAGCTAGAACTTTAAATCTCTAATGAAAGAGTGGCAAATTATATATTAATTAATACGAAGGTCTCAGTGTTTTTAGTGTCCAAATACCTTCCTTGTGACTATAATATCAGCTAATTGAGCATGGTATGAGTTTACTCCCACCAATTTTTTTATTTACTATGCTTTTAAACCCAATAAAACAATGTAAACAGCCGTAATTTAATTTTTGGCTATTGTCGCTATATATGCATTTATATACCCCGGAGAAATAATGAGTAATTTAAGCTTGAAAAACAAACTGTTGTTATTAGCTATATTGCCCTTAATGCTACTTTTGATTAGCTTGATGCTGAGTTCTTATTATTTAGAGAATAAAAATCAGCAACAAAATTTTGAAGCATTTCAAACTAAGTTAATAAGTGACAAGCAAACGTTACTAAGTACCGAAATTGAAATTGCTGGAAAAATTGTTCGCTATCAATTAGCAAATGGCTCTGAGCAAGATGCTAAAAACGCTTTAAGAGACTTAACATTTGGCCAAGGTGGTTACTTTTTTATATACGATACAAATGGCGTTAGTGTTTTTCATGCATTACTAGGTGATGCTATTGAAGGGCAGAACAAAATAGGGATGACTGACCCTAACGGTAAAAAAATAATAGTGGGTTTATTAGATCAAGCTAGAAAAGGCGGCGGCGCTTTTAACTACCATTTTCAAAAACCAAATACCACAGGCTTAGTTGAAAAGATGGGCTATGCAGCAATGATACCAGGCACAAACTGGATGATTGGTACTGGCGCATATATGGATGATATAGACGCAGAGCTACTTAAATACCAAACAGCAATGCAAGAACACATGAATGATAAAGTAATGACTTTATTGTTAATTGCTTTATTTTGGGTTGTTTTAACTATTATATGTGCGTTAGTTGCCGCAAATACAATGGTAAAACCAATACAGCGCATGGCGCAAAGCCTTGACGACATTGCAAAAGGTGAGGGCGATTTAACTAAGCGCCTAGAGATTGATACTAACGATGAAATAGGCCAACTTGGCGAAGCATTTAATATGTTTGTAAGTAAGCTACATGGCATTATTGCTAACGTGGTTGATGTAACACACGATGTAAAAACAGCTTCTGGTGATATAAATACACAAACACGATTAATTGAAGACAAGTTACTTAATCACAATCATGAAACAGACCTTGTTGCGACGGCTATTACTGAAATGTCGGCTACTTCTCATGAGGTGGCTCAAAATACAAACCAAGTGGCAGAGTCAACCCAAGCGGCAACGCAAGAAGTTGCTAAAGCGCAAGAGTGTGTTGATATTTCACTCAGTGAAGTGTCAAACTTAATGGGAGAAATTAACCTAGCTGCTGAACAGGTTGATTCACTCAGTGATCAATCTAAAAAGATTAATAGCGTACTAAGTGTAATTGGTGGAATTGCTGAGCAAACAAACTTACTTGCACTCAATGCTGCAATAGAAGCTGCGCGAGCAGGTGAGCAAGGCAGAGGGTTTGCAGTTGTTGCTGATGAAGTAAGAAGCCTAGCAAGTCGTACTCAAGTTAGCACACTAGAGATTAGTGAAATGTTGAGTGAGCTACATAATTTAGTATCAGATGCAGTTGCTGCAATGCAAGCAAGCCAAAGTAGTTGTAATCGCTCTGTTGAATCCTCTCGTGCTATTTCAGAAAGTTTAGGCGCGGTAACAAGCTCAGTTAGATCAATTAACGACATGAGTACGCAAATCGCGACAGCAGCGCTGGAGCAAAGTAGCGTTACAGAAGAAATAAACCGTAATGTGTTTGCCATTCAAGAAATAGTTAATGAGCTAACTATTTCAAGTAAAACGACCTCTTCGGTCGGTCAGCATTTGGCTGCGCGTGGTGAAAACTTAGGCCAGCTTGTTGGTCAGTTTAAAATTTAACAAAGCTTGAAGCTCTACACTAAAAGCCGCTAATAGCGGCTTTATTTTTGTGAGCGATTTTTTGTAAAAATTATTGAATTTTTTGTATGCGTTAAGGTCTATCAGCATGCAAATATACTTATACAGTGAAATAACCATGCAAAACATGCCATCAATTAAACGTTGTACTCGAGAAGAGTTAGCGCCAGAGCAAGACTTGGGGCGTTTAGTCTCTTTTTTACGTTCGAGATTAGCCATTCATGTTGATGCCAAGTTACTCCCTATGGACCTAACTTCAGCGCAATATATTGTGGTTGTACTACTTGCGAGAGAGTCGGTTAATACGCTTGCAGGACTCTGCGAGTATATGGTTTATGATCGTGGCGCTATGAGCCGCTTACTAAACCGACTTGAAGAAAAAGGACTCATTATTAAAACGCAATGTGAGCTTGATAAGCGCTCAACTATTTTGTGTTTAAGTGAAAAAGGTAAAGCTCTTTGTCCTGAAATTATGCCTGTAGTAAACGAAGTCTATGCTCAAGCATTAAATGGTTTTTCAGAGCCAGAAAAAAATCAAATAATAGACTTATTATTTAAAGCTATAAATAATCTAGATACATTACCCGAAATTCCCCCCACAAATAGATTATCAATAAAATAGCGATACTGTTTCAACAGAAAGTTAGCGTGCTAATTAGTTGATCTGATTGTGCGTAGAATCTAACTTTGATAATATAGTTGCCTAGGCAATTAAAGTTATCATCTTGTTAGGTTTGTTATGATTGAAAATAATTTGTTAGTGCAATTACAGCAGCAATATCCAGAACATACTTTTATGCAACATCACTTAAGTGTTGTCCATAAGGGACGTTTTGCTAACGCGATTGTGTATCGATATAAAGATAATGAATTTGATTTAATTGTTAAAGATTTTAGCCAAAGCCCGTTATTTATCCGCAAAACATTTGCGCGACTATCTGTAAATCAAGAATATAAAGGATTGAGCCGTTTAGCTGAGCTTGATGCAGTCGCTAACCGCTTTTGTAGGTTATCGCCGATAGCCGTAGCTTATAACTATATTGAAGGCACGCCACTGCGCGCTTTAATTCATGAAGATAAAACGCTACCAGTAAGCTTTTTTAGCGAGCTTGAGCGTCAAGTAGCAAAAATGCATCGTAAAGGCATCGTGCATTTAGACTTGCGTAATATGGGTAACATTTTATGTGGCGCAGACGGTAAACCTTATTTTATTGATTTTCAGTCCACTATTAGCTTTTCACGTTTTCCGCGCTGGTTGCAACGCTTTATGCGAGGGTCTGACATGTCAGGTGTATATAAAGCATGGAATAAATTGGGTGAGCAACCTCTACCACAAAAAAAGCAGGACTATTTAGAGCGCTTTAATCACGTGCGTAAACGCTGGATTTTTAAAGGTTACCCAATACAGCGTGGCTATGCGTGGGGCGCTGCACTTATTACTCAATTTGTAGATTCAGACTTAGTACGAAATATTACTGATAGACTTTAATTTAAAGCACAAACCGTAATTTAAAAACACCTAATTCATTGTGTGATTTTGCCCATATTAGCCTAGCTAATATGGGATTTTTTTTATTATAAGTAATCCCTTTGGTTTGCTTACTTGTTGTTTAATCCCTCAAAAACAATTCCTTTTACTGTTTTTTTAATTTTTTAAAATAAATATTAGTACTGCATTTAGTTTGCCCATACAATGCGCAAAAATAGCTTGCGCATGCTTAATAAGTTCACGTTTTTTCTGCAATTTTTTATTGTTCAAGTAGACTATAAATAATGTGCGCTTTTAAATTTTAAGGTTTTAAGATGATTGAGTATCCGGTAGACCAACTTCCACAGCTCATAAATGATTTATTGCAATGCGATACAACAGAACGCAAAAATAAATTATTAGCAGATGCGCAGTTAACGCTTTCAACAGAGCACCTGTCATTACTTTTTGAGGCGATACCAAAAGAACAACGACTTGAAATTTGGCAGTTGCTTGACGAAGACACGCAACACGAAATTTTTGTTAATTTAAGTGAAGATAGTTGCTTGTGGTTGCTGCAAACACTAGAAGACACTGAGGCTTTTAAACTTCTTGATGAAGTTAATGTAGAAGAGCTACTGGAACTTGAAGAAGTTATACCAGAGCGATTTGTTGAGTATGCAAAAAAGCAACTCGATGAAGCGCAAACCAAACAATATGATTTAGCGCAGCAATACCCGCCAGAACAACTTGGTCACTGGTTAGGTTTTGACTTTTTAAAAGTATCAGAGAAGCTAACTGCCGGTGGCGCTAAAAAATTGCTACATAAAGGTTTACCGCAATACAGTGAGGTTATTTATTTGGTAAGCCGTAAGGGCAGCTTAATAGGTGAGGTTGCGGTAAATGATTTAATAAAAGCCAGCGACACCGATAACTTAATGACATTGGCAAATCATGACTTTTCATCGCTCCATGCTGATGATGATTTATATGAAGCGGCAGAAGTGGTGATCCACAGTGAAAAAATGGCATTGCCAGTGGTTAATGCTGATAACAAATTACTTGGGCGATTAACCATTGCCTCTGCTTATGAATTACGACAAGAAATTGCTGATGAAGCAGCCGCTAAAGCCGGTGGTTTACGTGAAGACGAAGACCTGTTCGCAAGTGTGCGAAAAAGTGCTAAAAACCGTGGTATATGGTTAGGTATTAACTTAGCTACTGCCTTTTTAGCGTCTTGGTTCATCGGTTTATTTGGCGCAACTATAGAACAGGTTGTAGCACTCGCTGTATTAATGCCAGTGGTTGCTTCTATGGGCGGGATTGCAGGTAGTCAAACATTAACCGTTATTGTGCGTGGTTTAGCGCTCGGACAGGTTACAGATTCAAACCGCAATGCGTTACTTAAAAAAGAGCTACGTGTTGGCGCTGTAAATGGCTTGGTATGGGCGTTTGTAATAGGCCTACTTACCTTTTTATGGTTTAACGATTTAATGCTTAGTATTACGATTACGGTAGCCATATTATTGAATTTAGTCGCTGCGTCACTAGCGGGTGTTGTTATTCCGTCTATTTTAGACAAAATGAAAATTGATCCTGCGTTATCTGGCTCGGTAATTTTAACTACCGTTACCGATATTGTTGGGTTTGTTACCTTTTTAGGTTTAGGCAGTTTATTGCTTTTATAGGCATTTTTAACAGGAAAATACAATGACCTTTGAAGTCATGATTTGGTGTGCAATTGCTTTGTGTATTTCACAATCGGCAATATTTTCGGGCTTAAACTTAGCGTTTTTTTCACTAAGTAGGCTTCAGCTCGAAATGGAAAGTGCAAAAGGGAACGAGGCGGCCATAAAAGTGATGGCCCTTCGAAACGACTCTAACTTTTTATTATCGACTATTTTGTGGGGCAACGTAGGTATTAACGTACTACTTACACTACTTTCTGATTCGGTATTAATGGGCGCAAGTTCGTTTTTATTCTCAACTATCGCAATTACTATTATTGGTGAAATAACACCGCAGGCTTATTTTTCGCGTAATGCGCTAAAAATGGCGAGCCTACTTTCGCCGTTAATTAAGTTTTATCAGATTCTGTTTTATGTAGTTGCTAAGCCAACGGCTTTAATTCTCGATGCATGGTTAGGTAAAGAGGGGATTACGTACTTTGCTGAAAGTGAGCTCAGAGGTATTATTCGCAAACACATAGAAGCAGAAGAGGCTGATGTTCAGCACGTTGAGGGAATTGGCGCACTTAACTTTTTTAGCTTAGATGAAATAAGCGTAACCAAAGAGGGTGAGGTAATTGATCCAGACTCTATTATTGCTTTGCCTACTAAGCTTGATTTGCCTATTTTCCCAGACCTTACATTAACGACTGATAATGAGTTTTTACGAAAACTACATAAGTCAGGTTATAACTGGGTGATCATTACCAATGAAGACGGTTGGCCTTTATTAGTGGTAGATGCTGACGGCTTTTTACGTTCAGCCTTGTTTGAACCAGAGACGTTCGACCCTTATCATTATTGTCACAGACCTATTATTGTTGCTGATGAAGCGATGCGCCTGAGTGAAGTTATTTTAAAAATACGGGCTAGTCATTCTTTAGATAAATCGTTTGATGGGGCCATTGATCACGACGTGGTGTTAGTGTGGAGTGATGTGAAGCGCATTATTACCGGTGCTGATATATTTGGTCGGTTACTCAAAGGTATGAGTGCACCAAAACTCGAACTGCATGAAAATACAGAAAATAAAAAGCCGCTATAAAGCGGCTTTTTTGTATTCAATAGAAAGGAGGGTTATGCCCAACCTTCGTAGCGCTTACGACGCGACAACACTATCGTTAATATAATACCTAAAAACAGGCCTAAAAACGCAATAGCACCACCGTAAGTAAGTAGCTGACGCTTCTCTTTTGAGCTAGCAGCTTCCTTTTGGGTGCGCTCTTGCTCTAGCGTTGTTTTAAGCTTAGTAATTTGGGCCGATAACTGCAGGTTTTGATCAGTTAAAGTTTGGTTTTGCTCTTGTAGCTGCGGAAGTTCTATTTGAGCTTGGCGCAGGTTTTCTTGCATAGTACTCATTTCGCTACTTAGTGTTTTGTACTGTTGGTGTAAGCCTGCCGTTTTGGTAACAAACTTAGTTTCTATCCAACCTTCGCGGTCTTTATCATCTTTAATTTTTATAAAGCCGTTTTCTTCAGCAGATAACAAGGTTAACTTTGTTCCAGCATCTACAGAGCCGAGTAGTCGATAATTCTTACTCGCACCAGAGCGCATAAAAGTATATAAATTATCGATAATATAAGCGGTGTTTGCATTAGTTGAATTTGCAGGTTTTGCTTCTTCTGCATAACTCATAAATGTGGTGGCTGTTAAAAGTAGCCCTAATAAACAATGTTTTAGCATTTATCTACCTTGTTGATCTAACTGCGTCCGTTATGAACGTGATTTTCATTTCACATAAGTAGTTAGATAGTATGGATTAAATAGCTCAATAGCAAGACTGATATTGTAACCCAGTAGCAGTTACCTAGCCCACTAGGTTACAAACCTCGCCCCGCGATTAAATTGCCTCTAGATAGAACGAATTTTAATCCACAAAGGTCAACAGGCACTAAAATAAGGCTAAAAAATTTGCATTGTTAGTGTGCTTTGTTTATTTTGAGCACTTATTTATTTTAAAGGTAATCCGCAAACCGAATGGATACTGAGATAGAACTGAAATTTTTGGTATCAGATGCCGTTATTCCACTGATCCCCTCGTTAATTACTCAATTTGCAAAAACGGTGAAGAATAAACCGTCACGCAGCTTACAAAATGCATACTACGACACGCCAAGCCGAGAGCTTAGAGCGCTTGACATAGGCTTTAGAACTCGCTGTTCTGACAGCGAATGCGAGCAAACTATAAAGCTTGCAGGTGAAGTTGTAGGTGGTTTACACCAACGTCCAGAGTACAATTTACCAATTGAATCAAGTCGCCCTAATTTAATGGCGTTTGATGCTGATATTTGGCCTCATGGCATGCAAATAAGCGCAATCTCAAAAAATTTGTATCCAATATTTAGTACTAACTTTATTCGTCGTACTTGGTTAATTGAAACCGAAAGTGGTGCTAAAATTGAAGTTGTACTCGATAAAGGTGAAATTGCGGCTTCGGGTAAAATTGAAATTATTAGCGAGCTTGAAATTGAGCTTGTTGAGGGCAGTCGTAATGAGTTGTTTGCGTTTGCAGATGTACTGGTTAGCCAGAACTGTATCCGTTTAGGATTATACTCTAAGGCCGCGCGTGGTTATCGCCTTGCAGATGAAAAACCTTTAACACCAAGCAAATCTATTGGTTTTGTTCAATTACCAAAGTCGACTACCCAAGAGCGTGCTTTAGTTGAAGCCATGAACTTTGGCATTCGCTTTGTGCAAAAGCATGAGCAATGCTATTTCGATAAGCCAAGTTTAAAAACGCTTAAACGCGTAACTGACGGCATTAGCCTAATACGCCATACTTTTTGGCTGTACGACGATATAGTATCCAAAGAAAGTACAGAACATTTACGTACAGAGCTTAAATGGTTATTAAGCGAATTAGCGTGGGTAGAAAACGCGATTCAATTAAAAACGTACACGTCTAAACGCCATGCTTTTTATAAAAAAATTAATGCTGCTCCAGCACTTACTCAAGTCATTGGTGATTTAAAAGAGTTACAGCCAAGCATTGACGATATAAATGCACTGTTTCATAGCGCGCGTTATAATCGTTTATTACTGTCGTTAACTACGTGGTTAATTGATAAACAGTGGCGTAAAGATTGGGGGCAAATAGAGCTTCAAGCGGCTGAGCAAAACGTGTCGTCCATTGCGAGTAGGCTTTTTAATAAAGACTGGAAAAATCTGCACGAATTACTCCCTAAAGAACAAACACTCGATGTCGCTTCGTATTTAAACCTGCGCACTCAACTTGAAAATAGTTTACTGAGCGGTAACTGCCTAGGGTCGTTATTTGATAAAGAAGAACGCCTAGAGTTTAGATTGCCTTGGCTTGATATTTCTCATGGTATTTATGAGTTAAGTACGCTTGAGTATTTAAAGCAGTTATGTGCTGGGCAAGAAGACGAACAGCTTGCTAAAATCCAGTCATGGCTTGAACAAAAGTCTGAATATTTGGTGAGTGCGATGGAGCAAAGTCGCCTTGCTTCATTTGACATAGAACCTTACTGGCAAAAATAAATGATGCGCTTTTGTAATGAAATTCAGTTACAAAAGTGCTTATTCGTTATTCTTTTATTAGTTAGTTTTAACACTTACGCTGAGCCAACATGGCATTTGTATAAAAACAAAAATGGCGTAAGTGTGTATTATCAAAGCCACAGTGATAATATTTTTGAAGTAAAAGCGCAGATGAGCAAAATACCAACCAGCTTTGCCTCATGGATCAATCCCTACTTGGCTAAGCAATAAAGCCGGCCTAAAAAGTACTTACAACATCTTTATTAATTTACATCATATGCTCACACATAAAAATACACTCCAAAACGACCTGTAATCAAAGTAGGTCAGTGCTAAATATCGAATATATAATAATTTTATGGTGTGTTGAGTAGTCTTTAACTACGCTTAAGCAATAATGACACGCTATTATTTGGAGAATTGATGAAGTATTTAGTGGCTATATTATGTTTGATGCACAGCTCACTCTTATTGGCTCAAGAATATACCTTTGGTGTAGTGCCGCAATATGAGCCGCAAAAGCTAAATGCTATTTGGCAACCTTTGTTAAAGCAAGTAAGTAAGCAAACAGGGGTATCAATAAAGCTAATTACAGTTGAGTCTATTCCGGTATTTGAAAAATCCTTTGCTAATGGCGACTACGACTTTGCATACATGAATCCATGGCACAGTGTTGTAGCATATGAAAAGCAGGGATATTTGCCACTAATAAAAGATGCAGGGCGAAAGCTGCAAGGTATTTTGCTCGTAAACAAAGACAGTAATATTGATAATTTAAGCCAACTAGAGGGCGCCGAAATAGCATTCCCTGCACCTAATGCATTAGGTGCGTCATTATTAATGAGAGCCGACTTAGCGTTGTTGTATGGGCTAACAATAAAGCCTGTATATGTACAAACCCACCCTTCGGTATATTTAAATGTAGCACTGCATTCAACAATGGCGGGCGGTGGTGTAATGGGCACATTTAAACAACAACCAGAAAGCTTGCAAAATAAGCTTAAAATTCTCTATAAAACGCGTGAAATTAGTCGCCACCCAATTGTAGCCCATCCAAGGGTTGATCTTGCAATACAGTTAAAAGTGCAACAAGCTATTTTAGATATTGGGCAAAGCCCAGAGCATAAACATTTACTTGCAGGTATCCCAATTATTAAACCTAGTATTGCAACTTTAGCAGAGTATCAGCAGTTAACTCAGTGGGGCTTGCGCTCATTTTATGTTGAAAATTAGAGGGTTTCGTAGTCTGAGGGCGCAAAGCTTTATTGTTATATTGCTTTGTGGCTTGCTTATGGCCTGTCTTTTTATGTTTCACGCCTTACCTGAGCAAGCGCGTTGGGTAAACGATGGGCTTTCAAAGGCTGCTCAGCGTTCTTTAGCGCAGTTATCGACTTCTATAACGACTCCGTTGTTAACTAGGCAGTATGCAGAGCTGTATGAAGAAATAGACAGCCAACTCCAAACTCGCCCTAATTGGAAAAGTATTAAAATTGTTGATGTGGATTCAAATAACCAATTATACCCGCTTGAAAACTGGGTTGGAGCAAATGAAAACGGTGACATGTTGTTATCTCAGCAGGTGGTGTTTTTAGATAAACCGCTGGCTAATATTAGCTTGGTTGTTAATTTTACGAATGAAATAAACGAATCTTCAAAACTTCATTACACCCTAATATATATACAATTTATTATTTTAGTTATCGTTTTTATAGGTTTAGCTTGGCTGGTGGATTACAGGGTTACGTCGCCTTTAAGGACTTTAAAACAGGGGTTTTCACGTTTAGCCAAAGGTGACTTTGATTGCCATATAGATAAACAACAACAAAATGAAGTAGGCAGCGTAATAAGTGCATTTAATAACATGGTTGATGAGGTTGCTAATAACCATCAAAAATTAAATGTATTACGAATTCAGGCAGAGTCAGCAAGTAAAGCAAAGTCAGATTTTATGGCCAGTATGAGCCACGAATTAAGAACCCCATTAAATGCAATTTTAGGCTTAGCCCAGCTGTATGGATATGATGAGAGTGCTAATAAAGTACAAAAAGAAAACGCGAAAAGCATTTATCAAGCTGGAGAACATTTACTATTACTTATAGACGATGTACTTGATTTAACGGCTATTGAGTCGGGTAATATGCAGTTTAGTTTTTCTTATGTGCCTATTAAAAGCATATTAGAGGAGTCAGTAGAGCTCGTCACTGAGCTTATTAAAGGGCAATCAATAACACTGCATACCCAAGGTTTCGAGTCCTTAGAAGGGTTGAGTATTTACATTGATCAGCGCCGCTTTAAACAAGTGATGCTTAACTTGCTTTCAAATGCGATTAAATACAACAAACCAAATGGCAGCATTAATATAAATTGCCGGGTGTTAAGTAATAAACAATGCGAAATAGATGTAACAGACACCGGATGTGGATTTGCTCCAGATGATATTTCTCGCTTATTTAAACCTTTTGACCGTTTAGGAGCTGAAACCAGTAAAGTGAACGGTACGGGTATTGGTTTAGTGATAACTAAGCAGCTGGTAGAGCGTATGCAGGGTTCTTTAAGCGCGCAAAGTGAGCAGCACAAAGGTTCTTGTTTTACACTAAACTTTAACAGCTTTGAGCAAACTGACTTGCCAGCACAAGTGCAAGTACCTCAAATAATACAGCAAAGCTTAGATACAGTAACTCTTCCTACGCTTGAGGTTTTAGTGGCAGAGGATCAGGTTACAAATCAGCAAGTATTAAAACAGCAATTAACCATGCTTGGAGTGTGTTCTACTTTTGTAAGTAATGGGGAGCAAGCCTGGGAAACTCTGCAAAATAAACACTTCGATATTTTACTAACCGACATTCAAATGCCTTTACTCGATGGGTTAGGGTTAGCCAAAAAAATACGCGAAAACACTCATTTTGATAAACTTATTATAATTGCAATTACGGCCAACATTACCAAAAACAATATAGATAATTGTTATGATTGTGGAATGAACGGCTTTTTAACCAAGCCCATTGAGCTTGTTAAATTAAAGTCGTTATTGATGGAGCACTCTCAAACAGTGGTCAACACGCGATCAGAAAAATCTGATGGTGAAAATATAGCTTCAGATAGTTTTGATCAACTAGATATCACGTTATTAAAAGCAATGCTTGGTGATGATCCTACTGTGCACTGCATGGTGTTTAATGCGTTTTTACAAACGGCAGGGGAGCAAATTAAATTAGCTAATGCGTATGCTAAGAGTAAAAATTATGTTGATTTGGCTTTTCAGGCCCATGCATTAAAATCGTCTTCAAAGTCTGTGGGGGCTATTGAGTTGGCAAATATATGCCAGCAGATAGAAACACAGGCAGAGAGTGAAATAGTTAAAGGTGAATATATACAGCAGCTTGAAGTATGCTTTAACGATGTAGTAACGCAACTTAAAAGCTATTGTTTACGATATGAAAAACGCATATAAAAAATGGCTCATAAAGAGCCATTTTATGTTTAAAATATTTTAGTATTTAGCCGCTTCCCCTTTCTTAGGTAAAGCGTCCTGTATAAAGTCACGTAAATCGTTATTAGAGCTTTCTAAGTCAGCGTGGCGAAGGTACATCATATGCCCACTTCTGTAGCCTTTAAAGCTCAAACGGTCTTTCATTTTACCGCTTGGGTCTAATTGCCATAACGTATATTTAGCGTCAAAGTAATTGGTTGCACCATCAAAGTATCCTGATTGAATCATCACGTTTAAGTAAGGGTTTTGCGCCATTGCCAAACGTAGATTTTCGCCCGTATTATTACCGGTTCTATCCCATGGGTGAACATTACCAAATAAATTATATTTTACATCTGTTTTATAGTTTAGCTCTTCACGTAAGTAGTGATTAATTGCAGGAGTGAAAGAGTGTAACCAAGAGGTAAGTTCAGCCCAGTAGTCTGGGGATTCACCCGCGCCTCGTTTATCTATTCCTAAATAACGAGAATCTAAGCGACCCACAGTTTGACCACGTTCACGTAGTAGCTCTTTCCAGAAAAATCGAGTTGGAATATCCAAGTTATTTTGTTCAACAAACTTTTCTGATAAGCCAGCGTAGTGTGCCATTTTTGTAATTATTCGACGTTTTTCTTCAGCATTAATAAAGCCACCCTTAGCAAGCGCTGGGATTAACTCGTTTACAGTAAATTCTTCAACTTCAGGTAATAACTCATCTAGATCTTTAGCTTGTAAATCGGCTTTAAGTGCTTTGTGATACCAAGCAGTCGCTGCAAAGTAAGGTAGGCGGTTAGCGGCTTTAATCGGACCGTCGCGCTTAATACCAATATCAGTAGGTGATACGAGAACAACACCGTTTATGTACATCCATTGACTATTTTGAAGCTCATGAGCAAGACCCGATACACGTGTTGTACCGTAGCTTTCACCAATTAAAAATTTAGGCGATCGCCAGCGCTCAGCTCTATTTACAAAAGTATTTAACCACTCAGCAAGGTATTTAATATCGGCATTAACACCAAAAAATAGCTCTTTTTGTTTTGCTTTAGAAGGAAGTTCGCCTTTTTCGTTTTCAAGTACGCGAGAGTAGCCAGTATTTACAGGGTTTACGTAAACAATATCGGCAATATCAAGTACAGAATATGGGTTGTCTTTTACGCCATAAGGTTGAATTGGATAGCCTTCGTCATCAATCTTTAATACGCGAGGACCAGTATAAGCAAGGTGCATCCATACAGAAGCCGAACCTGGCCCGCCATTAAATGAAATAAGTAATGGGCGATTTGTCCTGTCGTCAACTTTGTCGCGTGTGTAGTAAGTGTATTGCAATGTCGCAACCGCGTCGCCTTTATCATCCCATACAGGTTGTGTGCCTGTGGCAACGGTGTAACTAAAGCGTTGACCGTTGATTTTAGCTTTATGTTGAGTAACAACTTTGCTGTCTACATCAATACGACGTTGGTTATCGGCAAGCGTGCTTGTACTGATTATTAATGCAATAACGGTTATCGGTAAACTGATAATACGACTAAGCTTCATTAGGTGTCCTTATTATTGTTGATACACCATTAAAGACATTAATGGGTTAAATAACAAAAGTATTGAGACTAGTGGCCGATAATACTAGTTAAGTAAGGTATTAATGCGCTTAGAGACGCGTGCTAACCACTTTTATAGTTATTTGGGATTTGGTTTCTTTATTTAGTTAATCACAGAATTCAGGTATATTGCGGGCCTACTTGTATTGATTTTATATACAAGCTATCACCAAAAAAATCTAATGGATTACGCTTTCAAGCACATAAGTGCACTCTACACCGGATGTTTATGACTAATGCTATTGCAGTAATAGCGTTGTATTTGTCGTTTTGTTACAAAATTAATTAAAGGTAAAGAGAAGCTTTATGCAAAGAGTATTAGTGGTTGAAGACAGTAAAGTAGTGCAGCAGGTGCTTCGCCACTTAACTGCACAATACCTTGATGTAGCAATTGATTTTGCTTGGTCTTTAGCAGAATGCGCTACGTTCGTAGAAAAATACGACTATACGCTTGCGTTAGTTGATTTAACTTTGCCAGATGCTCCGCACGGTGAAGTTGCAAAATATACTTTATCTAAAAAAATTCCTACGGTTGTTTTAACCTCAAAAATAGATGAGTACAAGCGCCAACAAATGCTTGAATTGGGCGTAGTTGATTATGTTATTAAAGATAATCGCGATTCTTACCATTATGCCGTTAAGCTCGTTGCGCAATTACTCAGAAATCAAGGCTGTAAAGCACTAATAGCAGATGACTCATTACTAAGTCGCTCGTTAATGAAGCAAATGCTAGAAAAGCAATTGTTTGATGTAACAGATGCCCACGATGGACAACAAGCACTCGAAATATTAAAAGCTAACCCTGATATAAAGCTACTTATGACCGACTACGCTATGCCCTCTATGGATGGCTTTGAACTTGTCAAAGCGGTACGTAATTTTAGAGGCCGAGACGACTTAGCAATTATTGGCTTGTCGGGCGCGGGGAAGCATGGCCTATCAGCACGATTTATTAAATATGGCGCCAATGACTTTTTAACAAAGCCATTTATGAATGAAGAATTTCATTGTCGAGTACTTCAAACAATGGAGCAACTGTCGTTAATTTCAGATATTAAAGAAAGCGCACATAGGGATCACTTAACAGGGCTTCATAACCGACGCTACTTTTATCAATATGCAGAAAAGCTCCTTAAAAGTAAAAACCAGAAAAATACTTTGGCATTGCTTGATATCGATTTTTTCAAAAACATTAACGATACATTAGGCCATGAAGGCGGCGATCAGGCTTTAAAGCAGGTTGGTTCATTAATACGATCTACGTTTTCAAAGTTTACGGTTGCACGGGTTGGCGGGGAAGAGTTTGCCATAATATTACCTGAAATAGAGCTAGAACGCGGTCGTGAATACTTTGAAGCATTTAGGAAAAAGATGGCTAGTTACGATTTTTCTATTAGCGATAAATCAATTAAAATTACCACGAGTATAGGCTTGGCTGACTTTCAAGACACTAGCTTAACGCAGGCAATGCGTGTTGCTGACAAAGCATTATACGAAGCTAAAAACCAAGGCAGAAACTGCGTGGTATAACCCTTCTTAAACAAAGCTAGATACGTGATAAATATATAGAGATATAGCACGCACCAATGTAGCTGACTTGTTAAATTAACGCACCTAATTGGTGCGTTTTTTTTGATCTTGAGTTTGTGTTTTTTACTAAGTGGCTGTTTTTAATTGATATAAAATAGTGGCACAAAGGTTGGATTGTTTAACCCAATAGGATAACAATAAAGAGTCCGAGGGGGCCGCTATGAAAATGATTAGTGCAATCATAAAACCATTTAAATTAGACGACGTGCGTGAAGCACTCGCTGATTTAGGAATTGAGGGGATGACAGTAGTTGATGTTAAAGGTTTTGGACGTCAACGAGGTCATACTGAGTTATATCGTGGTGCAGAATACCAAGTAGATTTTATTCCTAAGATCAAACTTGAAATTGCAACTCGTACTGAAAATTGTCAACGCGTTGTTGAAGCAATCACTAAAATTGCATCAACAGGTAAAATTGGTGACGGTAAAATTTTCGTGTACGACTTGGATCAAATTGTTCGTATCCGTACTGGCGAACTTGACGAAGAAGCAATTTAAGGGGGTCTCATGGAAAATACAATAATAGAACTAAAGTTTTCACTCGATACCTTCTATTTTTTAATATCAGGTATATTAGTAATGTGGATGGCAGCAGGTTTTGCCATGTTAGAGGCGGGCTTAGTTCGCTCTAAAAACACAGCTGAAATTTTAACTAAAAATGTCGCGCTATATTCAATTGCATGTACGATGTTTTTATTAGTTGGCTACAACATTATGTATGTAGACAATGCCGAAGGTGGTTTTATTCCTTCAATAGGCGCTTTAATTGGTACACAAGCTGCCGATGCTGACCATTCTTTAGAATCTGACTTTTTCTTCCAAGTAGTATTTGTTGCAACCGCTATGTCGATTGTATCGGGTGCTGTTGCTGAGCGTATGAAACTGTGGGCTTTCCTAGGTTTTGCTGTAGTACTAACTGGTTTTATTTACCCTATTGAAGGTTACTGGACATGGGGTGGTGGTTTCTTATCTGAAATGGGCTTTGTTGATTTTGCAGGTTCTGCAATTGTGCATGGCGCAGGTGCAGCAGCTGCACTAGCTGGTGTATTAATCCTAGGTGCTCGTAAAGGTAAATATGGTAAGAACGGTGAAATATACCCAATTCCAGGTTCAAACTTACCACTTGCTACACTAGGTACATTTATTTTATGGATGGGTTGGTTTGGCTTTAACGGTGGTTCTCAATTACTACTTTCGGATAAAGAAAACGCAACTGCAGTAGGCCAAATATTACTTAACACCAATGCAGCAGCTGCAATGGGTGCTATTGCAGCACTGTTTGTATGTAAAGTACTTTGGGGTAAATCAGATTTAACAATGGTCTTAAATGGTGCATTAGCTGGCTTAGTTGTTATAACAGCAGACCCTCTATCTCCATCACCATTAATGGCATGTCTACTTGGTCTACTTGGTGGTGCACTTGTTATATTTAGTATCATAGCACTTGATAAAGTTAAGATTGACGATCCAGTGGGTGCTATCTCTGTTCATGGTACGTGTGGCGCATTAGGTATTATGTTAGTACCGCTAACCAATGGTGACGCAAGCTTTGTTAATCAGTTAACGGGTCTAGTATGTATTCTTGCCTTTGTATTTGTAGCATCATTTATTGTTTGGACTGTGCTTAACAAAACAATGGGTATACGAGTAACCGAAGAAGAAGAACTAAACGGTATGGATCAACACGATTGTGGTATTGAAGCCTACCCAGAGTTTGTTTCTGTTCGAAATAGCTAATAGTTTATTTAAATAATAGTGTGTTTACACAAAGCCCTACTTCGGTAGGGCTTTTTTTGTTTCAGGGGGGGTTAACTTTTCGGATGTTAGGATATATCCAATATGCTAAGCTCACACTCGTGAATAACCCTTGGAATAAATTACACTTAAATGGCCGACAATAAAAAAACACCTACCAGTAAACCTGCAGTTAAACGTGCAAGTAAATCGTCAAGCAAGACAAAAAAAAGCACCTCAAAGGGCAGTAAAAAAACAGTGGAAACCACTGTTAAACGCTCTTTTATGAGAAAAACATGGTCAGTGTTTTGGAAACTAAGCTTGGCTGTTTTTATTGCAATGGCAATGTATTTCATTTATTTAGATTCAAAAACAACGCGTATATTTGAAGGTAATAAATGGCAACTTCCAGCGCAAGTGTATGCTCGTTCTATGGAGTTTTATCCGGGGCAATTTTTATCAAGTCAGGAAGTAGTGTTTGAGCTAGAGCGTTTAAATTATTCATCGGTTAATAGATTAAGCCGCACAGGGCAGTTTGTTAAAACAGCAGATAGCATCAAGATTTATCGTCGTGATTTTGAATTTTATGATGGCCTTGAAGAATCACATATTATTGAACTTCGCTTTGCAGGGCAAAAAGTTGCGACCATTAAAGATAAGTTTGGTAGGCGTTTAAATTCAGCTCGTCTAGAGCCTGTGCAAATAGCGCGTATTGGTAATGACTCTAAACAAGATAGAGAATTTGTACCACTAGATAAGTTTCCAGCAATGCTAAAAGATACGCTATTGGTGGTTGAAGACCGTGATTTTTACGAACATCATGGTGTATCAGTGTTTTCTATTTTACGCGCGCTTTATTCTAATATTAAAGCGGGGCGCACCGTTCAAGGTGGTAGTACGCTTACTCAGCAGTTAGCTAAAAATATTTACCTAACACGTGAGCGCTCTTTAGTACGAAAAATAAATGAGGCCTTTATTGCCCTTATTTTAGATTATCGTTATTCAAAAGATCAGATATTAGAAGCTTACTTAAATGAAGTATACCTAGGGCAGTCATACAACCAAGGTGTGCACGGTATGGGGCTTGCTGCTGACTTTTACTTTTCAAAGCCGGTAGATGAGCTTGAGTACGATCAAATTGCTTTGCTGGTGGCAATGGTTAAAGGTCCATCTTATTACAATCCACGTCGCTATAAAGAGCGCACAATGGAGCGCCGAGACTTAGTGCTTCGCCTTATGGTTGAAAACAAGCTACTTAGCACAAAAGAGTACCGTGCATCGCTTAATCGCCCAATTGATATTGCGCCAATGAAAGCGAGTTTACAAAAATCATATCCAGGCTATTTAGAGTTAGTAAACAGAGAACTAAATGAATTATTGCCAGATCAGCAAACACTTGATGCAGGCGTAAGAGTATTTACTTATTTTGACTTACAAAAGCAAACAGCAATGGAAGAGTCTATTGAAAAGAGCTTACCGTACCTGGAAAATCGTCCTAGAACCGAAAAACTAGAAGCAGCCATGATCTCTGTTAATGTAGAAAAGGGCGGTGTATCTGCACTTGTTGCAGGGCGCGATGTTCGTTATTCAGGGTTTAACCGTGTTTTAGATACAAAGCGTAATATTGGCTCGCTGGTAAAACCGGCTGTGTATTTAAGCGCATTGCAATTACCACATTATAATTTAGCTACTTTGCTTGATGACTCGCCAGTACAGGTTACAAATGAGCAGGGAAAAGTGTGGCAACCAGAAAATTTTGATCATAAATACCGTGGAGCAATCCCTCTTTATAAAGCATTTAGTAACAGTATTAATATTCCAGCGGTTAATTTAGGCCTCGATGTAGGTGTTGATAAAGTCGCGAAAACACTAAAAGGATTAGGCGCTAAAGGGGCGATAAACGAATACCCATCGTTGCTTTTAGGGGCTGTTGAAATGTCGAGTTTTGAAGTTGCTCAGCTTTATACGACAATTGCTGCAGATGGCGAATATAAAAAGCTCACTGCAATTTCGGCATTAACTGACTCGGTTGGTAAAGTACTTTATAAGCATAAAGTAAATGCAGAGCCTCGTTTTGATAAATCTGCAATGTATATGACTAAATACGCGATGAAACGCGTAACGAAAGACGGCACTGCTAAACGCTTAAATTTACACTTCCCATCAATCCAACTTGCAGGCAAAACTGGCACTAGTAACGATTTACGTGATAGTTGGTTTGCAGGCTTTGATCAAAATACAGTGACGGTAGCTTGGCTTGGTCGAGACGACAACAAAAGCACGGGTTTAACGGGCAGCGTAGGTGCATTAGAAGCATATATTCGCTACTTAAAGCCACTTAATCCACAAGCAATAGCCGATACGCGTCCGCCATCAATACGCTGGGCATTTGTAAATGAGCAAACGGGTAAGCAGGCACCACCAGGATGTGGCAAGGTGATTCAGCTACCACTTAGAGCGAGTGAGTTTGAGCCAAGACCACAATGTATTCGTTAATCTAAGACTACTTTAAACAACGAAGCCGCTTATTTAGCGGCTTTTTTGTGAGTTGTAGTTAACGCTTAAGATTTAAAAAACTGCATTGATTTGGTTAAATCATTAGATAAGCGACTTAGCTGCTGTGCATCTTGCAGCGTTGATTGAGCTGATGTTAGCGTTTGATCTGCTAAATTACTCACCTCTTGCGAATCATTCAATGCTTGTGTTGTCGCATTTGACTGCTGTTTAACACGCTCTGCAATAACTTCACCTTGATGTTTAATGTCGCCCATACTTTGCTCTGCGCTTTGCAATACTTCATTGGTTTGATTGGCTGCTTTTACCGATTGCTCCATTTTTTCAACACTTGAACGCATTTTTTGCTGAGTGTCGTCAGATGCTTGTTGTAAGGAGCTAATAATTTGGTGAATTTCTTGTGTTTGTGTTTGTGTACGCTGAGCAAGAGTTCTTACTTCATCAGCTACAACGGCAAAGCCTCGACCATGCTCGCCAGCTCGTGCAGCTTCAATAGCGGCATTTAGTGCAAGCAAGTTTGTCTGATCGGCTATCTCACTAATACCTTTACTTACTTTGCTAATTTCTTGGCTATCTTGTGCTAGCTTATCGAGCGCTTGTTGGCTCTCTGCAAATTCAATTTGTAGATCTTGCATATATTTAGCAAGCTCCATTGTATTGTCTGAACCTTGCTTTACATGCGCAGCAGCATCTTGCGCAGTAAGCGTTGCTTGATGCGCTGACTCTTCAACAGCAAGTGCGTTTTGAGCCATTTCGCTGAGTGCATTATAAATGGCATTTACTCGGATTTGCTGTTTTGAAACATCATTGCTTGTTTGGCTACTCGCGTGTGATAGCGATTTAGTTGCGCCGCATAGCTCTTCTGTACTTGCTTTAACATCAAATAATAAATGTGAAAATGCATTAAGTAATGCATTGTAGCGCGATGCAATAATTCCCATTTCATCATTAGTACTCGAATCGATAGTGGCATTTAAGTCGCCATTCGCGGCTCTGTTAGCGGCATCAGCAAAGCGATTAATAGTATCAACAACTGCAAAATAAAAACCAATCATTAAATAAAATGCAAATAACAAACTAATCAATGAAGCGGCTAAAACAAGATTTCGAGTCCACTGTTGAGTTTGCAGTTTTGCTTCAATAAGGCTCTCAAGCGTTGGAATACTCTTACTAACAAGTTGATTAATACTGCTGTGAACATTGTTTGTTAGTTTAGTAAATTCTGATTGAGTTAATAAAATATCGTCTGGCTCAAGTAGTTTTTCATCTATCGCTTTTTTAAATGCGCCAACAGCACTGTGTAAATTATCTAACGAGGGCATGAGCGCTTTATTTACTGATTTATCTGCATTGGTGGCTACATTGAGTATTTTATCGAGTTGTTTTTCGTATAAAGGAAGTGACTTACTAAAATTTGAAAGTGCTATAAACGTATCTGGCGTAAAACGATTACTTGCCAAAACAGTGTTTGCGCTTTGCGCTGTCGAGTTTATTTGCATTATAAGTGCAGGAATTGGCGTGACTAAAGAGCGGTTTACATAAGCACTAGCTAACTGGCTATCTAATGCTAAGTTAGACTGAATAGAAACAAGTTCAAGTACATCATTTGCTTGATCGTCTTTTATATCAAAACCGAGTGAGCGAGCTATTTTTATATTTTGATTTGCTTCCCCCTGCATTTGATTTGAGAGTATTGACCTGTAGCCTTTTAAACCTTGTTGCTGCATTTTTGAAACAGCGATACTTTCACTTAATAATGAGACTAAAAAAAACAAACTAAGTGCAAGAGGAACGAGTAAAATTCCAAACATTAAGCTTATTTTTGTTTTGTATTTTAAATTTGCCATTAGCTGGATAGCGGGAAAAGAAAATTGGCGTAATCCTGACATAAGGCTCTCTTGTATTTTTGTAATTAGGGTAAAGGTGAATAGACCTTGTTATGCTTAATTATCATTCATTTATAGTACTTTACAAATAAAAAAAGCCCTTTCGGGCTTTTTTCAATCTTTAGTCTTAATTACACACTGTAAAAACAAGTGCTTATAAAATATAAAAAGTAATTTTAACTTAAAGTTTAGCAAACGAGCGTTCTGCTGCCGCTATTGTTTCTTTTACTTCTTGCTCAGTATGAGCAGCACATACAAAACCAGCTTCAAATGCTGATGGAGCAAGGTACACACCTTCTTCAAGCATAAGGTGGAAAAAACGTTTGAAGCGCTCTAGGTTGCATTCAGTCGCTTGTTTGTATGTCGTTACTTTTTCAGCATCAGTAAAAAAGAATCCATACATGCCGCCAGCATAATTAGTTGTTAATGCAATGCCTGCTTTTTTAGCGCCAGCTTCAAAGCCTTCACAAATTGCTTTAGACGTTGCTTCTAACTTATCGTGTAGACCTGGCTCACATAATAGCTCAAGTGATTTTAAACCTGCAGCCATCGCAATAGGGTTACCAGAAAGAGTACCCGCTTGGTAAACAGGGCCCACAGGCGCAATGTAATCCATTATTTCGGTTTTACCACCAAACGCGCCAACGGGCATGCCGCCGCCAATGACTTTACCTAAACACGTAAGGTCTGGTTTAATGTTGTAATACGCTTGTGCGCCGCCAAGTGCAACACGAAAACCCGTCATTACTTCATCAAAAATAAGTACTGACTTATATTCGTCACACACATCACGCAAACCTTCTAAAAAGCCTGGCACTGGTGGAATGCAGTTCATGTTACCGGCTACTGGCTCTACAATAATACAGGCAATTTCGTCAGCGTATTTTACAAAAATAGCTTTTACTTCATCTAGGTTATTAAACGATACAGTAAGTGTATGCTTAGCAAAGTCCTCAGGAATACCAGGAGAATTAGGTACGCCCATTGTTAGTGCACCAGAGCCTGCCTTAACTAATAACGAGTCAGCATGGCCGTGGTAACAACCTTCAAATTTTAATATTTTATCGCGGCCGGTAAAGCCACGTGCTAAACGAATTGCACTCATTGTTGCTTCAGTGCCTGAGCTAACCATGCGTACTTTTTCGATTGATGGAACCAGCTCTTTTACTTTTTCAGCCATTAATATTTCGGCTTCAGTTGGCGCACCATAGCTAAGGCCATTTTCTACTGCTTCGTGCACGGCTTGTTTAATTGCAGGGTGGTTATGGCCCATGATCATAGGCCCCCAAGAGCCAACATAATCAATGTAGCGATTACCGTCGGCATCAAATGTAAACGCGCCTTCTGCTTTTGTAATAAATAGCGGCGTACCGCCTACACCGTTAAAAGCACGAACTGGCGAGTTTACGCCACCTGGAATAGAGGCTTGAGCGCGTTCAAATAAGTCTTGGCTAATTGTCATGAAAAATCCTATAAATTGTCACTTAAAGAGGGTTTAGCTGTCGCGTTTGCGGCTAAACCAAGGTACGTCCACTTCATACTTATCGACTTTATTTTCTACGCCGAGTGTTAAAGCAAACAGTGCCATACGAATTAATACGCCATTTTGTACTTGGCGGAATATTGCTAAATTGTCGTTACTGTTTAAGTCGTTATCAAGCTCGTTGGCTTCTAAGCGACTATCACGTGGTAACGGATGCATTAGTACAGAGTTAGGTTTGCAATGAGCGCTGTAAATAGATTGGCTAATTCTAAAACCGCCACGGTATTTATTTGCTTCTTCTTGTGAAGGAAAACGCTCTTCTTGAATACGTGTTTGGTAGACAATATCGGCGGCTAAATTACCTTCCATCTTGTTTACTAGCTCAATTTTGTGTCCTGCATTTTCTACGGCATCTAAAATGCTCGTTGGCATTTGTAGGCCATCAGGTGCGACCATCGAAAACTTTACGTTTTTATAATGGCACAATAGCTTTGATAGAGAATGCACTGTGCGACCATATTTTAAATCACCCACAAGCGCTATATGCATGCCATCAATATTTTGATCAAAACGGTGTAATTCACGCTCAATGGTTAGTAAATCAAGTAATGCTTGAGTCGGGTGCTCATTTGGGCCGTCGCCGCCATTAATAACTGGCACAGTACAGCCATCAGCAAATTCACTTACTGAGCCTGCATCGGGGTGGCGCATAGCAACAGCATCGGCGTAAGCTGAAATAACGCGCGCGGTATCGTAAAGTGATTCACCTTTTGCAAGCGCTGAGCTTTGCATACCTGTAGTTTCACGTACACCACCGCCTAGTAAGTTAAAGGCTGTACCAAAGCTAACTCGCGTGCGAGTACTTGGTTCAAAAAACAAATTAGCTAAAATAGCGCCTTTAAGCACCGTTGTTTGCTTTTGTTTTTTAGCATAAGGCTCCATTTTTTTAGCTACTGCAAAAATACGTTCAATGCAGTCTCTGTCTAGCTGATTTACAGACAGTATATGTTCGCCTTGGAAACTTAACATGGGGTAATTCCTAATCAATCAAATGGGCGCGATAATCCATAAATGGAGCACGCAATCGCGCGTGTTATAGCAAGTATTGTAAATTGGAGCGCAGTTTAACATGCACCGAAACGCTTATAAATTAGGTTTTATTACCGCAAGTGCCACTATGATGAGCAGCGCAATAACAGGGAGCTCATTAAAAATACGGTAAAAGCGGTCTGTTTTAGTGTTTCGGTCATGTTTAAAGTCACTTAATAACTTAAAACAGTAGCCGTGGTATAGGTATAAAATAATTACCAGTACAAGTTTGTAATGTAGCCACATACTGTATTTAAACCAATCACGACCATATTCAACAATGGTTAACACACCAAATACAGCCGTTAAAACAGCAAATGGGGTTACGAAATAAAGTAACCTGCGCTCCATAACTTTAAGCATAGAGTTACATGATCTTTCTTCGCTCATTGCGTGATATACAAATAATCGAGGCAAGTAAAAAATACCGGCAAACCACGCAATCATAAAAAATATGTGGAGTGTTTTATAAATCAATAATGCGCTCATAATAGTCCTTATTGCTTAAAGTAAGCTGTTACGAATGGTTAAAATATGATGAATTTGATCCCAGCGTAATAGCCCCATAATTTGTTGATTATCTAAAAGGTTATAAACGTAAAGCGCGCCACTTCTTTTATCTTTTAGTATATCGAATGCATCGGCTAGGGTGGCTTGGCTGCTGATGCCCTGCAAGCTAATGTAATTTATATTTATTGCTTCATCAGACATTAGCGTTAAATCGTATTCAGCGAGGCGATAGCCATTTTCTTCGTCAAAAACAATCAAGGGTGTTTGGCTATCCATGGCATCAAGCGTATTTTTTATTTGCTCTTTATCGTCTGAGTAAAGCAATTTAAAGTCTTCATCCATATCATCCATTATTCCCACTTTTTGTAATGCTTCGGTAGCGGGAGATACATGGTACGGCAATCCCTGAAAATCTAATTGCTGCAAAAATATGGAGCGATTTCCAAAAAATTGTAATGCAGTTACATATGCAGTAGTTATAACTATCATCGCAGGAACGATTATTTCAGGTGATGATGTAAGCTCCATTACTGTTGTTAATGCAGCAAGTGGTGCATGCAGTGTAGCCGCTAATAATCCAGCCATACCTAAAACCCCATACGTACCCGCAATATCAGTACCCGGGCTAATATATTGAGCAAAAAAGGCCATTAATGTCCCAATTAATACACCAAGCCCAATTACCGGACCAATTAAACCACCAGGAATACCCAAACCAATAGCAAACAATGTGGCAAGTAGTTTAGCTATTAAAATGGTAGTAAGCAGCTTTACGTTATCAGGCGATTCAACCGCGATAGTAATCGCACTCATACCAGAACCCATAGCATGAGGCACTGCGTAAGCTATTAAACTGGCAATACAACCTGCGATTAGTAAACGAGGAAACATACTTAAAGGTTTAAATGTTTTAATAATTAGCATTAAGTTTTGATTAAAGCTAAATGCTATAGCGCCCAGCGCCATACCGCATAATATTAAATAAGGGTAATGCCAACCACTTAATGGCGCTATTGTAATGAGTGCAAGTTCAGAGCCTTCACCAAAAACAAACTGCGTAGCGAGTGCACCAGTAACAGCAGCAAGCATGATTGGCACAAATATGTGTACTTTATATTCTCGAAGTACCACTTCCATTACAAAAATAACGGCTGCAAGTGGGGTATTAAACGAAGCGGCTATACCTGCTGCAACGCCGCAACCACTTAAAGTACGCATGGCGTTATGCGGTAAATGTAGTTTATCCGCTAAAATACTCGCACCTGTTGCGCCCATATGTACGGAAGGCCCTTCTCGGCCAACCGAAAAACCGCTAATGAGTGCAAGTGCGCCACCAACAAATTGATTAACCGTATTGTATAAAGGCATTTGCCCGTAATGGCGTTTAATACGATGAATAACAAAAGGAATGCCTAAACGGTAATGTTTAAAGCCAGTAAATGCAGCAAAGCACGCAATTAAAAATGCGGCTATTAATGGCATTAAAACGCGTTCAAGAGTGGGTAGGGTAGTAAAGTCGTCAGGTGTTTCCAAAAATAAGCTTTGAAAAAACAAAATAGTTAAGCGAAATAAAATAATAAAAAATGCAGCAATTAATCCGGCAACTACGCCTAATAAGCATAATTGTACAGATGTTTTAGGTTTTGCCAGTCGACGCCTGAGTTGCTCAAGCCACATGCATTATTTCCTCGCCGCATTTTTCAGCAGCATTTTAGCAAAAGAGTTTAGTTAAGTCCTTGTGATTTTGAATTTTTCGTAACTTATATTAGCAATTTTCAGTAAAGATTAAGACCTATTTTTTATAACTAAAATTTTTAATGAATTTATAGTTTACAAGGGTCGCTTTTAGTTTGCTTAAGTATTATTTTAGTGAGCTAATGTTTAACCACTTTTTTACTAATTTATAGGTATAACTTAGAGTAAAGAGTTGTTTTACTATACTTGATTAAAACACTCGGGTATTAGATAATCACGCCATTGCGATATTGAGGGTTTTAAAATGTCTGAAGAATTACCAATTAAGTTCAGCGATGCAGCTGCTGTTCGCGTTAAACAGTTAATCGACGAAGAAGAAAATCCAGATTTAAAACTGCGTGTTTATGTAACAGGTGGTGGTTGTTCTGGTTTTCAATATGGTTTTACTTTTGATGAAAAAGCGAATCCTGGCGATTTAGAAATTGTAAAAAATGGTGTAACACTCGTTATCGATCCAATGAGCATTCAATATTTGGTTGACGGTGAAGTTGATTACACTGAAGGATTAGAAGGCGCACGCTTTTTTGTATCTAATCCTAATGCAACAACAACCTGTGGTTGTGGTGCAAGCTTTAGCGTTTAACAGCCAAACGCTAAATAGAATGAAGCCGCTTTTGCGGCTTTTTTAATGCCTACAAATCGGTTGGGGCATATTCGGTTATTTGCATTATCAATACAAAAAAGCCAAGTACAAAAGCAGAAAACGCTAAAATGTATATGAAGCCTTTTTTGCCTTGCTTAATTGGTACGCCGTTGTGGCGCAAAAAAAAGTACCAACCCAAGCACAACACAATCGGTAATAAAAAAAGAAGTCTGAACATTATTCGGCCTTTTTGGTGCTAATTATTGCTTAATCATAAACATGTGACGATAAATTGGAACAAAATTGTTATAAAAATTCATTTAAATATTTTATAACTAGAAATTAATTTATTAATACTTTTTGAGTACTTAGGTCAATATTCAGCGTTTATAAATATTCACTCGTGTTCATATTTGTACCGAGTATGTAATTAGTTATTTAACCAAAGTGTTAATAGTATATAATGTATCCAAGAATGAGACGGGCAAAATTTCATTCTCAATAAAAACAAATCTTTACCACATTATTAGCGTAGTTTTTTAGCTATATTGGTGGAGTGAGTAGCAACACATGCTTTGTTAAGCAATAGCTTGCTATTGAAAATATGGTATGACTGCTTACTTGCCTACAGCTATTGATAGAGACTACTGCTTTAATAGGTACGTCAAATCATCTAGTAGGAGATGTAAAATGATGGGCAAAACAGTTTCTTCTGAAGAAAATGCAAAGCTAACAAAGTGGCTTAAAAGTAAGCGCCACGAAAAGGGTCATACAATGCGAAGCCTAGCACAAGTGCTGGGAACGCCTCATTCGTTTATCGGCAAGATTGAAAATCAAGAACGCCGTTTAGATGTGATTGAGTTTGTTCGTTATTGTACAGCTCTAGAAGTTGATCCACATGAAGCGCTTAGCTTGCTAAAAGTAGATTAACTCAAACATTGCTTAGTACACTTTAAGGGGCACTTGATAGTGCTAAGCAATATGTTAATGCAGGGATGCATTAAATATTTTTATGATAATTTTTCTCAAGCTCATATAGTTTATGCCTAATCAGGTATAAAAATATCAGCGAAGGTATAACCATCAAGGCTGTTAAAACAAAGAACAGCGACCAATTTCCCATTAACCAATCATCAATTACTACACCACTGTAGCTCGAAAGTAACGTTCGTCCTAAATTCCCTAATGACGCCAGTAATGCATAGTGTGTTGCACTAAATGCTCTATCGCATAACATCGATATAAAGGCCACCATAGCGACCAGCGACCATGCTTGCGTAAACCCATCAATAACAATAGCAAAGGCATACAGTCTTAAATCAGGGCCAACTAAAGCAATCCACGAAAAGGCTAAGTTTGAGGCCGCCATCGCAATGCCACTAACAAACAAACCCTTAACAATGCCATATTTTTGATTAAATAAACTGCCAACAAAGGTAAATATGATTGTAAGTACGGCAGTACCTACCTTTGAAAATGTAGCTATATCGCTATTGCTAAAACCAATTTCTTTATAAAAAACAATCGACATTCGCCCTAAAAACGCTTCGCCTATTTTAAATAAGAAAATAAACGCAAGTAATGCCAGTGCCGTTTTAACGCCATTTTTAGTAAAAAAAGCTCTAAAGGGATCAATAACGGTTACCGCGAGCCACGCAACAGTTTTTGTAAGAGGGGTTTGTTTTGTCGAGGACAGTTTTTCAAGGTACACACGTTCAAGCTCGGCATGTACCGCTTCTCTATTTGATTCAGGTTCTTTTGCAAACAATGCTCCACTCATTAGCAGCAGCATTACAGCAGCTAAAAAGTAATAAATTTGTGGCCAGTCGAGCGAGGGGATATCAGCCATATAAAATGGAATTGCACCTAAAAGCGCATAACCTGTCCACCAACCAGATGTTGCCATAGCGGCTGCCGCTGTTGCTTTGTGAGATTCGTTTGCTTTAAGTGTGTCTATTCTGAATGCATCAATAGCAATGTCTTGCGTTGCAGAAGCAATGGCGATTAACAAACAAATTGCAGCAACAATTGCTAAATTAGCTTTTAAATCAAGCCCAGCTAATAATAAGGTGCCAATAAAAATAAAGCTCTGGCAAAATAGTATCCAACTACGACGTTGGCCTAGCCATTTATATAAAATAGGGAGTTTTGTACGATCGATTAAAGGCGACCATAAAAAATTTATACTGTAAGCGCCAAATACAATGCCGAATAGGCCAATCATGCTGCGGCTTAGCCCTTCATCCTTTAGCCAAGCCGACATAACAGAGCCAATTAATACCCACGGAAAACCGCTACTCATACCAAATATAAAAATATGGATTAAGCGTTTGTCTTTAAAGTAAGAAAAATATTCGCTAATAGAGAGAGATTTGCTCATAGGGCCTTCATTGGCTTTGATGCAGAGCAGCTAAGCTGCTCTTAAAAAAATTACAGTGGAACTTGCTCAAGCATTTTAATATTTAAGATGATCACCGGTTTTTTAGGAACAAAATCGTAACCAATCTTTTCATTAAACCCTGTTTCAACAGCCATGATCTTATCAAGGGTATCGTAGCCATCCATTACATTACCAAATACTGCAAAACCCCAATCTTTCCCTGGATTTAAGTGATCATTATTATCCATGTTAAAAAAGAATTGGCGTGTTCCCGAGTGCGGTTCACGGTCCTGATACGCCATAGCAATGCTATACATATCGTTTTTCATACCGTTACCGCTTTCATTAAAAATAGGGTCATTTTCGTGTAAGCCATCGTAATCTTTATCGTAGCCGCCACCTTGAATAACAAAGTCGCGATCATTTTCCACATCGCGCTCAATACGATGAAAAACACTGCCTTGATAGCTCTTATCTGACACGTAAGTTAAAAAGTTATTGACCGTAATGGGGGCTTTTGAACGGTCCAGTTCAACAACAATACTGCCCATTGTCGTTACAATTTCGACGCGTGGAAAAATATTATCTTTTTGAACAAAGCGGCCTTCTTGGGCTGCCAAGCTACTTACACTAAAAAATAGGCCTAAGCAGATTAAAAAAAGTCGTTTCATAGTTAACCTTCTAAAAATTCTATTAATTCAGGGTCAGATACAATGCGGGTAATAATTTGCTCAGTCAACTTATTGAGCTGACCTTCTATTTTTACTCGCTCGTGACTAAACGGACCTTCTAAATTAGCACTGCCTCTATACACTTTACTAAAATTACTTGAGGCGCGAATAACGCGCACGCCAAGCTCTATATGGGCTTCGCTGGTATGGCTCACAAGTTTCTCGGTCACAACAGCTTGTAGTGCATGAATATCTACTTCAAAGCGTACAGACGCTAAATTAGAAATGCTGGCACCATTGCGGCTAAGGGCGCTGTCTAAAACACTTTTAACTGATTCAGTAAGACCTTGGCTTGCAAAGGTTTTAGCTTTGTCTGATTCAATAAGTTTAAGTGTTGACGAATCGCCACGTAAATCAATTACGCTGGTACTTAAGCTACTATTTATAGTGCTTATTTGACCACTTTTATAAACAGGATTGAGTATTACTTGGCTAGGCTGATTCGCACAGCCACCAAGTATTAGTAATACACAACACCCAATTATAATGTTTGTTAATTTCATTTATAGCATTCCACTATTTTTAGTTGCACTTAGAACGACAAACTTTTTGTTTGAGCCTAACAACTTACAGTTTCCGAACATACGGTTTAATTTATCGTGATAATCTAAATGACGATTACCAATAATACGCAGCTCGCCGCCTTCTTTTAAAGTATCTTTTGCTTGTTTAAACATTTGCCAAGCAATGTGATCGGTAACAGCTTGAGCTTGGTGAAATGGAGGATTACAAAGCACCATATCCACACTGTCTCTTTCAAAGCCTGTTAAACAATCGTTTTCGATGAACTCACAGTTATCAAACTTATCGCCTAGGTTAATTTCTACATTTAACCGGGCTGACTCTACTGCCATGTAAGACTCATCAACAAAGGTAATTGATGCATTAGGGCAACGAGCAAGCGTCATTAATCCAACAACGCCGTTACCACAGCCTAAATCAATAATGCTTTTAGCTTTTGGTGTTTCTGGTAAGTAGTTAAAAAAGAAGCGCGCACCAATATCCAACGAATCACGCGAAAACACATTTGCATGATTTGTTATATTAAACTCAGTACCTTCAAGCTCCCATGTTATAGGGAAGTCTGCTGCTTTATATCCGCCTTTAGCTGTGCTTAATATAAGACGAGACTTTTTAACTGCTAGGCTTGTTGTTGTTTCACCAATAAATTGCTCAAATGATTTTATTGTTGAATTATGAATTTCTTTTGTTTTACCTGCGGCAATTACTGGCGTACCAGGTGCAAGTACTTCACTGAGTTCACTTAATTGGAACTGTAAAAAACCCACATTACGAGGGATTTTAATAAGTACTAAATCAACATCCTCTGGTAATGCCGATAAACTATCTACTTGCGTAAACTCTGCTGTAGGTAGCTTGTTTTCGTGTAAGTTATAAGCCGCAGCTTGGTGGCTAATATAAGAATCATTAACTGAACAAACCGTTAACTTATTAAAATAACAAGCAAGTGCACCAAAGCTATCGTTTAAAATAAGCAATGAGCGACAATCTGGGTGATGTTCGTTAACATAATTGATAAGGTACTCATCTGCCGAATCCCACGCTTGTAAGCTGCGGTTTTTTTGATCCAATGGAAAGCGTTCAAGAGTAAAGGTTTTATCGCCTAGCTGGGCTTGCGTCGTCATAATGGTTCGTTGATCAGTAATCTAATGTAGGTAAATTCTAACATGCAACGGCAAAACGCCAACCCCCAACAGTTACCAAATGGCTTTTCTTATCAAAGTAGGGCACTTAGTGCACAAAAAAGCCTCGATCTATTTTATTATTTGCAAAAAAACCTACGTTGGCAGCAACCCGATGTAACCGTTTATGGCAAAACGGGGCCTATTCCACGACTGCAATGTTTCATGAGTGATTTAAATATTGAATACGGCTATTCAAGTAGTAAGCAAATAGTAGAACCATGGGATGAATTGTTACTTAATATGCGAAAGCGTTTAGAAGCACATTTAGACCAGCCTCTAAACTCATTGCTCGTTAATTATTACCGAGATGGTAATGATACGATGGGATGGCACAGTGATGATGAAATAGAGCTTGGTGATAAACCAACAATTGTGTGTGTCTCTCTAGGAGCTGATCGTGTTTTAAAGTTAAAGCACAAGGCGAGCAATAAAGTAACCGACTTAAAATTACAAAGTGGCAGCTGTTTAATAATGAATGGACATAGCCAACGAGATTATCAACATGCAATACCTAAGCAAACCACGCTTGCGCATCCGCGAATAAGTTTAACTTACCGATTTATAAAGCACATTAAGCAAAAGCAATTTAGTTAGCCAATCACTGCGTTAAATTGTTATAGTAAGTGTATAAATTAGCTAATTAAAACGGTCTTTTTATGTCAATGCAGCAACAGATCCAAGAAAAAATAAGCAACGCCATTGCGTGTAAACATTTAAACGTGATTAACGAAAGCCATATGCACAGTGCTGGCACTGAATCACACTTTAAAGTAGTAGTGGTTAGCGAAGGTTTTGCGGGTAAGCGTTTATTACAACGTCATCGCGAAATTAATGAAATTTTAAAAGATGAGTTAGCAAATCATATTCATGCACTCGCTATTCATACATATACACCCGATGAGTATGCAGAGCAGGGCGGTGAAGCGCCTGATTCACCTAATTGTATGGGTGGCTCTAAAATTAGTTAAGTAATGTTTTAGAGTATTTGATGAGTGTTTAACTGATCAGATCAGTGTTTTTAGTATTAGCCTTTAAACTAGCGCTAATTTTTATTGTAAAAGATATAGGATGATCAATGGTCATTAAGCCTAAAATTCGTGGATTTATCTGCACAAACGCACACCCAGCTGGTTGTGCAGAGCATGTTCAAGAACAAATTAACTATGTAAAACAACAAGGCGCATTAAAAAGTGCACCAAAAAATGTATTAGTTATTGGCGCATCAACAGGCTACGGCTTGGCATCGCGCATTACTGCTGCGTTTGGTGGTGGTGCTAAAACATTAGGTATTTTCTTTGAAAAAGAAGGTACAGATCGTAAAACAGGTTCTGCTGGTTGGTACAATACCGCTGCTTTTCAAGAAGCTGCAGACGAAGCGGGTCTTTGGTCTAAAAATATTAATGGCGATGCGTTTTCTAACGAAATCAAGCAAAAAGCAATCGACACTATTAAAGCAGATTTGGGTAAAGTAGATTGTATTATTTACAGCCTAGCGTCTCCTCGTCGTACTGATCCAAATACAGGCGAAGTGTTCTCATCTACACTTAAGCCAATAGGTAATGCAGTAACCACTAAAAACTTAAATACATCAAAGCGTGAAATTGATGAAATTACGGTTGAAGCTGCAAATCAAGACGATATCGACAACACTATTAAAGTAATGGGTGGTGAAGATTGGGAAATGTGGATTGACGCATTAAAAGAAGCCGGTGTACTTGCCGATAACTTTAAAACTACAGCGTATACTTATATTGGTAAAGAGCTAACATGGCCAATATACGGACACGCTACTATTGGTAAAGCTAAAGAAGATTTAGACCGTGCAACGGCTGCTATTAAAGAATCAACAAAAGATTTAAATGGTGAAGCGTATGTTTCATCACTTAATGCAGTAGTGACACAAGCAAGTTCTGCTATTCCTATTATGCCGTTATATATTTCTGCTTTATTTAAAGTTATGAAAGCAGATGGCACATATGAAGGCACCATTGAGCAAATTCACGCATTATTTAGTGAAAACCTATATGGTGAATCGCCTCGCTTTGACGACGGTGGGCATTTATTCCAAAACTATAAAGAGCTAGAAGATGATGTGCAAGCACGCGTTCAAGCTGTATGGGATAGTGTTGATACAAGCAGCATTGATGAGCTAACAGACTATGTTGGTTACCATAATGAGTTTTTACGCTTATTTGGTTTTGGTATAGACGGTGTTGACTACGATCAAGACATAGATTCAGTTAAGCCAATTGCTAATATGATTGACTAACAGAACTTAGGGCCTGTTTATCTTTCGAGTTTAAATTTGCAGCAGTCTGTTTGGTATTTAGGCAAGGCAGAGCCTATGTAGTGTGGTTATTCCCCATAAATGGGCGATAACGTAGCATTAATGCCAAACAGGCGCTGCCCAAAGGGTTCTGCCTAGGGGTTATTTACTCTTTGTTGCTCGGTTTTTACTTAGCCCACTAGGTTACAAACCTCACGCCGCGATTAAATAGCCCCTAGATTGAACAAATTTTAATCCTGAAAGGTCAACAGGCCCTAGTTATTAAAAGCCGCAATAGCGGCTTTTTTTGTATTATGCGATTTGTTTAATTTGCGATGAAATCAGGAACGATAATTGCTTAGGCTACCACTTTGGTCTACCTTGATTTTTATTTAAATCACTTAACAAAACTAAATAAGTGTTTCTGTCGTATAATTTTCATAAATACACTCGCATAGTCATCTAAAATGATGTTAAAATCTCGACAATATGTGATGAGTTTTACTACGTTGCTTGTTTGATATTTTTAGCAAGCTGCTCTTTTGTACCTTGATATAACTTGGAATAACTCAAATGGCGACGTGGTTGATACGATTTTTCAGTTTCTTTCCTTTAATGTAATGCAAGTGCGTATGATCAATATAAAAAAAGGTCTGGATTTACCCTTAGAGGGCGCGCCACAGCAAGTTATACATGACGGTTCTGCTGTCAAACGTGTAGCTGTGCTTGGCGAAGAGTTTATCGGTATGCGTCCAACCATGCATGTTCGTGTGGATGACCAAGTCAAAAAAGGCCAGGTACTTTTTGAAGATAAAAAGAACCCAGGCGTCCTATTTACTGCTCCAGCTTCTGGCACAGTAAAAGAAATAAATCGTGGTGCTAAACGTGTGCTGCAATCTGTTGTTATTGAAGTAGCAGGCAGTGAGCAAATCACCTTTGACTCTTTCAAAGCAGACGAGCTTGCGAGCTTAGAGCGTGAAAAAGCCAAAGAAGTACTTATCCAGTCTGGTCAATGGACAGCACTTCGTGTTCGCCCATTCAGTAAAGTAGCGGCTGTGGATGCAAATCCTAGTTCTATTTTCGTGACCGCAACTGACACAAACCCATTAGCTGCAGATCCTGCAGTGATAATTGCCGAAAATGCGCAAGCATTTGAAGCGGGTCTTGCTGTTATTTCGCGTTTGACCGATGGCAAAGTATTTGTGTGTAAAAAAGCAGGTAGCCAAGTTCCTAGCTCATCTATAGCTCAAGTAGAAGTACATGAGTTTGGTGGTGTGCATCCGGCTGGCCTCGTTGGCACTCATATCCATCATCTTGATGCAGTTTCTGTTAGCAAACAAGTTTGGCATATTGGTTACCAAGACGTTATTGCGTATGGTCACCTATTCCTTACTGGTGAAATTTACACAAATCGTGTTATTTCGCTTGCAGGTCCTCGCGTTAAAAACCCACGTTTAGTGAAAACACAATTAGGTGCTTCATTGGATGATTTAGTGGCTGGTGAGCTAGAAGACGGAGATAACCGCGTTATTTCTGGTTCTGTTCTATCAGGTTCTATTTCAAACGGTGTTCATGCATTCTTAGGTCGTTACCACGTTCAAGTATCTGTTTTACTTGAAGGTCGCGAAAAAGAATTGTTTGGCTGGATTGCACCAGGTAGTGATAAATTCTCTGTAACGCGTACATTCCTTTCTCACCTTGCGCCGAGTCGTTTATTTAAAATGACAACGTCAACAGGTGGTTCAAAACGTGCCATGGTACCAATTGGTAGCTACGAGCGCGTAATGCCGCTAGATATTTTGCCTACTCTATTATTACGTGACTTAATTGCACGCGATTTAGACAGTGCAATTTCATTGGGCGCGCTTGAACTTGATGAAGAAGATTTAGCGTTATGTACCTTCGTTTGTCCAGGCAAATACGAGTATGGTTCTATCCTACGCGATTGCTTAACTACGATCGAGAAGGAAGGCTAGAGAGATGGGTTTAAAAAAATATCTAGAAGATATCGAGCCGAATTTTGAAGCCGGTGGTAAATATGAGAAGTTTTATGCACTGTATGAAGCAGCTGCAACTATTTTTTATACACCAGGCTACGTAAATAAAGGCGCGACACACGTACGCGATAACATCGACCTAAAACGCATGATGATTTTAGTGTGGATGGCGACGTTCCCAGCTATGTTTTTTGGTATGTTCAATATCGGTCATCAGGCCGCAGGTGCTTTAGCACAAGGTTTTGAACTAGCAAACACGTGGCAAGTTGGTTTGTTCCAGTTATTCGGTGGTGAATTAACCGCTGATGCAGGCTGGGGCGCTAAGATGTTCTACGGAGCATGTTTCTTCCTACCTATCTACGCGGTAACATTTGCAGTAGGTGGTTTTTGGGAAGTAATATTTGCTTCTGTGCGTAAACACGAAATTAACGAAGGTTTCTTCGTAACTTCAGTATTATTCGCACTTATTTTGCCTGCAACGATTCCTTTATGGCAAGTTGCATTAGGTATTACGTTTGGTGTAGTAATCGCTAAAGAAATCTTTGGTGGTACTGGCCGTAACTTCTTAAACCCTGCTTTAGCCGGTCGTGCGTTCTTATTCTTCGCATACCCAGCTCAAATCTCGGGTGACACAGTATGGACAGCAGTAGATTCTTTCTCTGGTGCAACTATGCTAGGCCAAGCTTTCATCGGGCAACTAGACTTTGCAAACATGGAGTTATGGTGGAATGCGTTTTACGGTTTCATTCAAGGTTCTGTAGGTGAAACTTCTACACTTGCATTGTTAGTAGGTGGTTTGTTCTTAATTTACGTTCGTATCGCTTCTTGGCGCATCGTACTAGGTGTATTCCTAGGTATGGTAGCAACTGCATTTTTACTAAATGCTGTTGGCTCAGAAACTAACCCTGTATTTGCAATGCCTTGGTATTGGCATTTAGTACTAGGTGGCTTTGCGTTTGGTATGTTTTTTATGGCTACTGACCCTGTATCAGCTGCATTTACTGACAAAGGTAAATTGGCATATGGTCTATTAATTGGCTTTATGGTGGTTATGATACGTGTTGTGAATCCTGCTTTCCCAGAAGGTATGATGCTAGCAATCTTATTTGCTAACTTATTCGCTCCACTGTTCGATCACTTTGTAGTGCAGGCTAATATTAAGCGGAGGTTGGCACGTAATGTCTAGTAATAACGAATCAATCGGTAAAACGTTATCAGTTGTTGTAGCACTATGTTTAGTGTGTGCAATCATTGTATCGTTTGCTTCTGTACAGCTTCGTCCTTTACAGCAAGCTAATAAAAACAAAGATATTCAAAGCAATATCTTGGCTGCTGCGGGTATCGATAAAGTTGAAAATGTTTTAGAAACATTTGATGCAAAAATCGAAGCGCGCGTTGTAAACATGACTACAGGTGAGTTTGTAGATACAGACCCAACAATTTTTGATTTTGAAAAAAGCAAATATGATGCAGCGCTAAGTGTTTCTCTTCAAGAGAAAGGCGTTAAAGATATTGCTGGTATTCAACGTGTGACTAAAGAGTCGCCGGTGTATATCTCTAAAAAAGAAGATGGCTCAGTTGATGCAATTATTCTTCCTATCCAAGGCTACGGCTTATGGGGCTTAATGTACGGTTTTATCTCGCTTGAAAGCGACGCTGAAACAGTTAAGAGCATTATCTTTTACAAGCATAATGAAACCCCAGGTCTAGGTGGCGAAATCCAAAATCCACAGTGGACTGCTACATGGGAAGGTAAAGAACTTCCAATTCAAATTGTTAAAGGTACTGCGGGCAATGATGAGCATAAGATCGATGGTCTTTCAGGTGCTACATTAACGTCTAACGGTGTTGATCATGCAGTTGACTTTTGGACTGGCGAAAATGGCTTTGGCCCTTTCCTTGCGAAAGTACGTAAAGGAGCGTTGAAATAATGGCTGATACTAAAGAAATGAAGGCGGTCCTATTTGGTCCGGTTTTAGCTAACAACCCAATCGCACTACAAGTACTTGGTATTTGTTCTGCGCTAGCGGTAACGTCTAGCTTAAAAAATGCGTTAATCATGTCAATCGCATTGACATTAGTAACTGCATTTTCGAGCTTCTTTATCTCGCTTATTCGTAACCAGATCCCATCATCTGTTCGTATCATCGTACAAATGACAATTATTGCATCGTTGGTAATCGTTGTTGACCAAGTATTACAGGCATTCTCTTACGCTACGGCAAAAGAGCTTTCTGTATTCGTTGGTCTAATTATTACTAACTGTATTGTAATGGGTCGTGCTGAAGCATATGCGATGAAGTCGCCACCAATTATGTCTTTCCTTGACGGTATTGGTAATGGCTTAGGTTACTCTGTAGTACTACTTACTGTTGGTTTCATTCGTGAGCTATTCGGTAAGGGTTCACTATTCGGTGTTGATATTATCCCATTAGTACAAGATGGCGGTTGGTATCAGCCTATGGGTCTATTGATCTTACCACCGAGTGCATTCTTCATCATTGGTTTATTCATATGGGTACTTCGTACTTATAAGAAAGACCAAGTAGAAGCTAAAGCGTAAGGGGCAAATAGTGGAACATTATATTAGTTTATTTGTAAAAGCCGTTTTTATTGAGAACTTAGCGTTGTCATTCTTCTTAGGCATGTGTACTTTTTTAGCAGTATCTAAAAAAGTAACTACATCAATTGGCCTAGGTATAGCGGTTATAGTTGTATTGGGTATTTCTGTACCTGTTAACAACTTGGTTTACCATGCGGTACTTGCACCAGGTTCACTTACTTGGTTAGGTTATCCAGATGCGGATCTTAGCTTTTTACGTTTCTTAACTTTCATTGGTGTTATTGCAGCACTTGTGCAAATTCTTGAAATGGCATTAGATAAGTTTTTCCCTGCACTATACAACGCATTAGGTATCTTCTTGCCACTTATCACAGTTAACTGTGCAATATTTGGTGCGGTATCTTTCATGGTTGAGCGTAACTATGACTTCGGCGAGTCTGTTGTCTATGGTATTGGCGCTGGTGTTGGTTGGGCGCTTGCAATTACATTACTTGCAGGTATCCGTGAGAAACTGAAATATTCAGACGTACCAGATGGCTTACGTGGTTTAGGTATTACCTTCATCACTGTTGGTTTAATGGGACTTGGCTTTATGTCATTCTCTGGTATTTCACTGTAAAGGGTAGCGAGGATAAATCATGGATTATCAGATTTTCTTAGGCGTTGGTGTTTTTATCGCTATCGTTGTACTACTAGTTTTAGTGATCATTGGTGCTAAATCTCAGTTAGTTGCAAGCGGTGACATCATCATCGGTATTAATGGCGATAAAGATAAAGCCATTACTACATCAGCAGGTAATAAGCTTTTAAGTGCATTATCTGAGTCAGGTATATTTGTATCATCTGCTTGTGGTGGCGGTGGCTCTTGTGGTCAATGTCGTGTACACATTAAAGAAGGTGGTGGTGATATCCTGCCAACTGAGCTTGATCACATTTCTAAAGGTGAAGCCCGTGAAGGCTGTCGTTTAGCGTGTCAGGTAAATGTTAAAAACGACATGGAAATTGAGCTTGAAGAGTCAATTTTCGGTGTTAAAAAATGGGACTGTGAAGTTATCTCTAACGATAACAAAGCAACCTTCATTAAAGAACTTAAACTGCAAATCCCTGGTGATGAGTCAGTGCCTTTCCGTGCGGGTGGTTACATCCAAATCGAAGCGCCACCTCACCATGTTAAATATGCAGATTTCGATGTTCCTGAAGAATATCGCGGCGACTGGAATCATTTTGGTTTCTTCGACCTGGAGTCAAAAGTAGACGAAGAAACAATTCGTGCATACTCAATGGCTAACTACCCAGAAGAAGAAGGCATCATTATGCTTAACGTGCGTATTGCTGCTCCGCCTCCAAGAAACCTAAGCTTGCCATGTGGTAAAATGTCTTCGTACATTTGGTCACTTACAAAAGGCGACAAGGTAACTATTTCAGGTCCATTTGGTGAGTTCTTTGCTAAAGACACAGATGCAGAAATGATCTTTGTTGGCGGTGGTGCTGGTATGGCGCCAATGCGTTCACATATCTTTGACCAACTTAAACGTTTGAACTCTAAACGTAAGATGAGCTTTTGGTATGGTGCACGTTCTGAACGTGAAATGTTCTACGTAGAAGATTTTGACGGCTTAGCCGCTGAAAATCCTAATTTCGTATGGCATACAGCACTTTCAGATCCACAACCTGAAGATAACTGGGAAGGCTATACTGGCTTTATCCATAACGTGTTATTTGAGAACTATCTTAAAGATCACGAAGCGCCGGAAGATTGTGAGTACTACATGTGTGGTCCTCCAATGATGAACGCGGCAGTTATTACTATGCTTAAAGATTTAGGTGTTGAAGACGAAAATATCTTACTAGATGACTTCGGTGGCTAACACTAATACCAAAACAGTTTAGTTTTGGTTAAAATACCAGCCTCGTAGCACTTGTGTTACGAGGCTTTTTTTATTCTTTAATTTTATCAATCTATTAAGTAGAGCTGTTATGAATCGAGTAAGTACTTCACAAGGCATAATGGCCTTTTTACTAATCACACTGACCTTATTACTGTCTGGGTGTGGCGAAAAACCAGAGTCGAGGGAAACCTTTTTAGAAGGTAAGACTATGGGCACCACTTATCATATTAAATATTACGATGAGCAGGGCCAGCTATCAGCTTCACAATTACAGCTGCAAATAGACGCTGTTTTAAAAGATGTGAATCAGTCTATGTCTACTTACATAGAAGACTCTGAAATAAATACATTTAACAGATTACCAGCAAATCAAGTTATGCCAATTAGCGAAGATTTTAGGGCTGTTATCAGCGAGTCTATTCGCTTAGGCGAATCAACTAAAACACTCGATGTAACTATGGGGCCTTTAATTGATTTATGGGGCTTTGGTCCTGATAAAAAACCAACCAATCGCCCAAGTGATGAAGAGCTTGCAACTATGGTCGAAAAAATAGGTATTGATAAACTTATTTTAGATGAGCAAGGACTGTCTAAAACAGTTAATGGGTTAGAGCTTTCGTTTTCGGCAACGGCTAAAGGCTATGGTATTGATAAAGTAGCGCAGTTATTAGAAAGCCATAGTATTACCAATTACATGGTTGAGATTGGTGGAGAGCTGCGTATAGCAGGTGAAAAGCCAAATAATCAGGATTGGAAAATTGCGATTGAGCAACCAGATGCGCAACCTGGAGAGCGAAAGGTACACCGTGTTTTATCGCCAGGTACAAACGGTATTGCTACGTCAGGTGATTACCGTATTTTTTATAAAATGGATGGCGAGATCTATACTCATTTAATTGATCCCGTGACCGGCATGCCTATTAAGCACGACTTAGTGTCGGTAACTGTGCTTCATCCAAGCGCTATGACGGCAGATGGTTTAGCGACTGCACTTACTGTGATGGGTATGGAAAAAGCGCAAGCATACGCTCAGCAGCACGATTTACCGGTATACTTAATAGGTAAATCAAATAAGGGTTTAGTTACTTATTCAAGCCCTGCATTTAAACCTTATTTGTAGTATGGTGCTGGCTTGTTTATTTTCGCGTTATTTGGGTATATAATAACAGTCGCTCAAAAATGTTTGAGTTTAATTAATTGCTGATCAATAGGGGCTAAGCAATGTCACTTTTTCTTCTTACTTTTGGCTTACTAATTTTGATAGTTTCGGCTATGGCCGTTGGTATGATCGTGCAAAAAAAATCTATGGCAAGCAGCTGTGGTGGTTTAGGTTCGGTTGGTATTGATAAAGCCTGTGATTGCGATGATCCATGTGATAAACGCAAAAACCGTTTAGCAAAAGAGCAAGCCTGGAAAGAAAACCAAATTATTTAAGCCCGCCTTAAATATTAAAAAGCGCTTTATAGCGCTTTTTTTGTGTCTGTAAAACTGCTTAACTCGATAGCTTCTAAAGTAATCCAATCTTAATGTATTAGACAAACGTCTATAGTTTAGTTTTTTTCACCTATTAGGTTTATTTTTCTCGTTTGTCAAATTGGAGCTAACACTCTAAAGTTTAACCATAGACACAGAGCAAGGCTCTCGTCATAAGCTTGAGGCAAGTTAGCCTCGCTTAAAAGAATCTTTATATTGTGTGTGAAGATGTTGTCAGTGTAAAAGGCAACTCAAATTCGGTGGATTCACTTCTACAGAAAAGAGTTTGAGTTGTTTTTATTTCCTTTCAATACCACGTAATGTAAACCAAGAATCTTTATATTGTGTGTGAAGATGTTGTCAGTGTGAAAGGCAACTCAAGTTCGGTGGATTTACTTCCATAAAGAACGAGTTTGAGTTGTTTTTATTTCCTTTCAATACCACGCAGTGTAAACCAAGAATCTTTATATTGTGTGTGAAGATGTTGTCAGTGTGAAAGGCGGCTCAATTTCGGTGGTGACTGAATTTGAGCTGTTTTTATTTCCTTTCAATACCACATAATGTAGACCAAG
>NZ_BADV01000068.1:0-34082 GCF_000238895.1 Pseudoalteromonas sp. BSi20429
AGATGGGTATTATTTTTTATCGAATGCGCGTTTCATGTAGTTAGGTGTAGCGAGTGCACCATGGTGAATACCGTTGTTATAGTACTCGCTGTGCTGTGCAATATTTGCAGCTGCATCTTCTCTAAAACCGTCAAATGCTTGTGATTTACGTGCAAGTGTTACTGACCATAAACCGCTTGGGTAAATTGGTTGTGGAAATGGTAATGTTTGTAAATCGTTAAAGCCTACGCTTAACATTGCTTCGCGCATTTCAACTAATAGTGGCATGTGCATAAGTGGTGATTCACTTTGTTGTACTAAAATACCACCTGGGCGCAGTGCATCTAAACAGCTTGTGTAAAACGCATGGTTAAATAAACCCTCACCTGGACCTACCGGATCTGTGCCATCAACAATCACTACGTCGATAGATTCGCCAGCGGCTTCGCGCATGTATTTAATACCGTCGTCAAACATAACCGTTGCACGGGCGTCGTTATTAGATTCACAAAGCTCTGGGAAGTATTTTAACGACATTTGCGTTACTACTTCGTCGATATCTATTTGCGTTACAGTTTCTACGCCTGGGTGTTTTAATACTTCGCGTAAAGTACCGCAGTCGCCGCCGCCAATAATAACGACGTTTTTAGGGTTTGGATGCGCTAAAAGTGCAGGGTGGCTGATCATCTCATGATAAAAGAAGTTTTCGCGGGTTGTTACCATAGTACACCCGTCGATGATCATTAAATTACCAAAGTCTGTGGTTTCAAACATTTCTACCTTTTGAAAAGGAGACTGTTTTTCATCTAACTTTTTATTAATACGTAATGAAAATGCGCTGCCATCGCGGTCGCTAATTTCAGTAAACCACTTACTTTGATCTAAATTTGCCATAGTTACTATTACACTTTTTAGGTTGAGTATGAAAAAGGGGCAATTCTGCCAGTGCTTGGCGTTTTGCTCAATGACATTTTAACTGATTTGACGAATAAAGTTAGTTAGGAATGAGTGAAAGTTCAATTTTTGTTAGCCTAGTGGATAGTGACGTATTAAAATGCGCCTTTATACCTAATTGACTAAAGAAGAGTTGCCATGACCTGGGGTTTAGAAACAGCACGCGCCACTTATAACGTTGCTCATTGGAGTGATGGTTATTTTGATATTAACGCACAAGGCGAACTGGTGGCTTACCCAGATGGCGACCAAACAAAACCGGCCATTTCTTTAACGCAATTAACTGAGCAGTTTAAGCAACAAGGTTTAACGTTGCCGGTTTTAGTACGCTTTACTGATATTTTAAAAAATCGTGTAGACACACTTACTAACGCGTTTACGCAGGCGCGAGCAAATCGCGAATATAACGGAAAATACACCTGTGTTTACCCAATTAAAGTAAATCAGCAACGTTCTGTAGTAAGTAAACTATTAGCGCATCCAAGCGGGCTTGTTGGCCTAGAAGCAGGTTCAAAGCCAGAACTTATGGCTATTTTGGGTGTAGCAAAAGAGCCAATCACAATAGTGTGTAACGGCTATAAAGACAGTGAGTTTTTACGCCTAGCGTGTATTGGTCAAGCAATGGGCCACAGCGTAAAAATTGTGGTAGAGAAGCTTTCAGAACTGACCACACTACTTGAAGAAATAGACAACCTAGGCATTGAACCGGCTATTGGTATTCGCATTCGCCTAAACTCAGTAGGCAAAGGCAAGTGGCAAAACACGGGCGGCGAAAAAGGCAAGTTTGGTTTAACAGCAGGCCAAGTACTAAGTGCTGTTGAAGTGCTTAAAAAGCATAATAAGCTGCACTTAATGCAAATGGTGCATTTTCATATTGGTTCTCAAATTGCCAATATTCGTGATATTCACCGTGCTTTACGTGAATGTGCACGCCACTTTGCTGAGCTTACACAATTAAACGTACCGTTAAATACCGTTGATGTGGGCGGCGGCTTAGGTGTTGATTACGAGGGCTCTGGCTCGCGTAGTGCATGTTCAATGAATTACACCGTAGAAGAGTATGCGCGTAACGTAGTGAATGCATTTGCAGAAGTGTGCGATCAGCATAACCTTACGCATCCGGCCATTATCACCGAGTCGGGGCGTGCTTTAACTGCTCACCATGCGGTATTAATTACCGATGTAATTGACGTAGAAAAAGCGCCTAATCATTTAAATCCAGAGCCACCGCTTGAAAATAGCGCATTAGTGCTTGATGAAATGTGGCAGTGTTTACAGCGTTTAAACCCGCGTATGGCATTAGAAATTTATCACGACGCTATGCACTTATTTAGCGAAGCGCACGATCAGTACGTGCATGGCTTAGTAAGCATGCTAGAGTGGGCGAAAATAGAGCAGCTTTACTTTACTATTTTACATCGTGTACGTGCATCGCTTAGTAATAACGCGCGCGCGCACCGTGAAGTACTCGACGATTTAAACGAAAAGCTTGCTGATAAACTCTTTGTTAACTTTTCATTATTTCAGTCGTTGCCTGATGTATGGGGTATTCAGCAGTTGTTTCCTGTTATGCCAATCGAAAACTTAACTCAGCCACTGACTCAGCGCGCGATTATTCAAGATATTACCTGCGATTCTGACGGGCAGATTCGTGAATACGTTGAAGGCGCTGGTATCGAAACCAGCCTACCAATACCAGAATATAAGCATGGCGAGCAATACCACATTGCTATGTTCATGGTAGGCGCGTATCAAGAAATTTTAGGTGATTTACATAACCTATTTGGTGACACTGATTCGGTGCACGTAGAGCTTAACGACGATGGTTACGTGTTAACCAATGCTATAAAAGGTGATAGCGTTAAGGATGTATTAAAGTTTGTTGACTATGATAGCGCCATTTTAGCTGACAACTTTGCGTACCAAGTTAATAAACTTGATGTATCGACGCAGTGTAAAGAAGGTTATTTAGCTGAGCTTAATGCAGGCCTTGAAGGCTATACCTATTTTGAAGATTAATTTGTAAGCAACTGAAAGCGCAGTATTAGTGGCTGCGCAATGTTTAAAGGAATGGAAGTAATGTCAGTTATTCGCAGTGTATTTAGTATTGTTTTTTACACAATAAACACACTTTTTTGGTTTGTGCCTATTTTTGTTTGTGGGCTTATAAAGCTTATCCCTATTAAGCCTCTACAAAAGCTTATGAGCTGGGCAGCTAAGCAATTTGCAACTATTTGGGTTACCTTTAATAGCTTAAATCAAGCGTTATTTACGCCAACTAAACTTAATGTAACTGGCCTTGAAGACCTTAAACTAAAAGATTGGTACCTAGTAATTGCAAATCACCAAAGCTGGGTCGATATTTTAGTATTACAGCGCGTGTTTAATCGTAAAATTCCATTTTTAAACTTCTTTTTGAAAAAAGAGCTTATTTACGTGCCTATTTTAGGTTTATGTTGGTGGGCGCTTGATTTTCCGTTTATGACTCGCACGAGTAAAAGCCAATTAAAAAAGAATCCAAAGCTGCGTGGCAAAGACTTAGAAACCACACGTAAAGCCTGCGAAAAATTTAAAGAGATGCCAGTAAGTGTGGTTAACTTTGTAGAAGGCACTCGTTTTACTACGCAAAAGCATGAGCGCCAAAATAGCCCGTTCCCACATTTATTAAAACCAAAAGCGGGCGGTATTGCTTTTGTAATGCAAGCAATGGGCGAGCAAATTACTAAAGTGGTTAACGTCACCATTCATTACCCAGATGGTATTCCTACTTTTATGGATTTTGCTGGTGGTAAGGTAAAAAATATCAACGTACACGTGGAAGTAAGGCCGGTAAGCGAAGAGCTTATTGGTGACTACACAGGTGATTCTGAATTTAGAGTTCGCTTTCAAAGCGAGTTAAACCGCTTATGGGAAAACAAAGAGCAAACACTACAATCGCTCGAAAAAAACCATAAGTAAAAGGTAAAAATATGAGCTTACAGTTATGCTAAAAAAGTGGTTACCAAATTGGCTTAACGGCTTAATTGTAGGCTGCGTATTGTTTTCTAACGTAATGCTTTTTGGCTCGCTAGTATTTGTACTGGGCCTTATTAAGTTATTACTGCCTTTGCCTGTGGTTAACTCTATATTACACAGCGCTTACCGAGGTTGGTGTAACGGCAACCGTTTAGGGCTTTGGTTAGGTTGCCCTAACATTGTGGTTGATATAAGTGGCGACTTAAACTCAAAAAGTTGGTATTTACTTATTTGTAACCACGCGAGTTGGTTAGATATAACTGTACTTAGCTCATTACATGCATTGCCTGCCCCTAAGTTCTTTTTAAAAGACGGGTTAAAATACATGCCTTTTATTGGCACTGGTGCGTGGGCCATGGGTATGCCGTTTATGAAACGGGTAAGCAAAGCGCAGCTTGCTAAAAATCCAAAGTTGAAAGGGTTGGATGTAGAGCGCACGAAGCGTAGCTGTCGTAGTTTTCGTCATCATCCTACTACCATCATTAATTTTGTTGAAGGTACACGCTATACGCCAGCCAAACATAATCTGCAACAAAGTCCTTTTAAACATTTATTAAAGCCCAAAGCGGGCGGCATTGCTTTTGCGCTTGAAGTATTAGCCGATCAATTTGATGCCATGCTTAATACAAGTTTAGTATATAGCGGTAAGACAGATCACGTTTGTCGTAACTTGCTAAAAGGTGAGCTAGATTCTATTTATGTTTCAATAGACGTAACGCCCATTAATGACAATATGCAGGGCAGCTATCAAAGCGATGACGTATTTAAAGTTAATTTTCAACATTATGTGAATGAGCTATGGGTTGCTAAAGATCAGCAGCTTGCCGACATTTATGCTCAACAAGATTTACCTGAACCACAAATCAGTAAGGAAATTGAAACACTATGACCAACACCCATCTTCAGGAATTAATTGCTCCTTGGTTTGAAAAAGTACCCGACGCGGATTTTCTTAGCTCAATTACCGCAGTCTCAATAGGAATATTCTCTTTATTAATTGTTTACTTATTTACTCGTAGATTAATGTTACCTGGCATTCAAAAAATAGTGACGAGGCTTTCTCCTGAGCGAATTGGTGCGCTTTCTCCTATGCTTAATAAGCTAAATAAGCGTATTGCCGGAATGCTGTGCTGCGTATTGTTTTTAGCTACGTTTGATAGCGTATACCCAGTTAATGAAATTGCAGGAGAAATACTAAAAACGATAGGACAAGCTTTGCTTATTATTTATGCTGGTTTTATTTTTAGCAGTATTGTGAGCATTGCGGGTACTATTTATAACCAGTTAGAGTTTGCCCGCGAGGTTCCTATTCAGGGCTTAATTCAGGTTGTTAAGCTAATAACCTTTATTGTGTGTGCAATTTTAATTGTGAGCATTTTTCTTGAGAAGTCACCTACTTATATTCTCTCTGGCTTTGGTGCTATTGCTGCTGTTACGTTGTTAGTATTTAAAGACACTATTTTAGGGTTTGTAGCCAGTATTCAAATAGCAGCAAATCGCCTAGTAACCTATGGTGATTGGATTCAAGTAGAAAATTACGGCGCCGATGGCGAAGTAATTGATTTGGGTTTAAATACTGTAAAGGTACGTAACTGGGATAACACCATAACAACTATTCCAACTTATATGCTAGTTGCGGGTTCGTTTAAAAACTGGCGCGGGATGCAAGAGTCGGGCGGTAGACGTATTAAACGCTCACTCAATATTGATATGCACAGCATTTGTTTAGTGGGTGATGAGTTTAGAAAGCAAATCGATGCGGCTATTCCGCTGCACGACTATATTCGAGTGACGACATTACCTGCTCAGGTTTCTAATTTAGGGTTATTCCGTCGCTATGCTGAAGGTTATTTAAAGCAGCACAGTAAAATTAATACGTCGCTTACGTTAATGGTACGAGAGCTACAACCACTAAACCATGGTTTACCTATTGAGTTTTATTGCTTTAGTGAAGACAAACGCTGGATTTCGTACGAGCATTTACAAGCCGAAATAATGGACCATTTACTTGCGGTATTACCCGTGTTTGGGCTTAGGGCATATCAAAGTGTTAGTGGGCAATTAAGCCCACCGAGTGAGCAACAAACAGATAAGCCAACATTTAGAGTGATGGCAAATAGTGTTGTAAAAGACCCACAGCAATAAATAAAGCTAAGAGCCACCAAATAGGTGGCTTTTTAAATCGCAGCCATGCAAATGTAATTATTACTAACGCAACTTGCCAAAGGTTATGCACCGCTGATGTCCAAATTGGCGAATACAGTGCAGCCGCTAAAAAACCTACTACCGCGGCATTAAGCGCTGCTATTGAGCTTGCAAAGCGTGGCTTACTTGCCAAGTTAATCCAGCTCTTCTGAAATGCCAAAATAAGTAAAAAACCAGGCATAAATATAAGCAGTGTAGCTATAAGAGCACCCACTAAAGGTTGTTCTGTAGTAAGTTGTGCGCCTAAGTAAGTAGCAATAGTAAACATAGGCCCAGGCACTGCTTGTGCACTCGCGTAAGCACTTAAAAACTGATCATCACTCAATGCTGGCACGCCAGCTTGAAGTACCGGCAGTACTACGTGTCCGCCGCCAAACACCATTGCACCCGCTTGGTAAAAAGGGGTAAACAAAGCAAACTCATGCCCTAGTGGAATAAAGCTAACACCAAGTAAGATCGCAAATAACCCCAGTGCAATCCAGTTAATATTACTTTTTTTGCTACTAATATCTTCCGTGGCTGTACCAAGTTTTAATAAAGGCCATATAGCACCTATTGCTGCAGCAATTATTAAAATAGCGATTTGAGTGCCTAGCATTGGTAATAACACCAAAGCAAGTGTACTCATTACAGCAAGTAGCTTAAGTACGGTACTTGTACAAAAGCTTTTAGCCATACTAAGCGTTGCATCAGCAACTATAACAACGGCAAATAACTTTAAACCTGCAATAATAGCAAAGTAAATAGCGTCAAACTGATGAGCACTAACCGCAAGTAGCACCATTATTAAAAACGAAGGCAGAGTAAAGCCTACAAATGCAGCTATACCACCCAGTACACCAGCACGCTCAACGCCAATTGCAAAACTAACTTGGCTAGAGCCAGGACCTGGTAGGGCTTGGCTTAAGCTAATAAGTTGTGCGTAACGCGTGTTAGTAAGCCAATTTAACGAGTCTACAAAGTGGCGTTTAAAGTAACCTAAATGTGCAGCAGGGCCACCAAAGCTCATACACCCTAGTAAAAAAAACTGTCTAAAAATAGCAATTAACATTGCGCCAATATCCTTTGTAAAGTTCATTAAATTGTCACAGGGGAGTATGACATTTTTATTAAAATGGCACATTAGTTTAGGGTATGCTTAACTATCGAGCTAGATGCGTTGCTTTTAACACTCTCTTCATAGTTTGTTCATACATGTATTTGCATACTCTTGCTAAATTCTTAATGAATAGGGTATCACCATGACTTTAACTAAATCACTTTTAAGCGTAACCGTAGTAGCTGTATTACTTTCTGGTTGTGAAATGAATAACACAGGTAAAGGAGCCGCTATAGGCGCCGCAGCCGGAGGTGTATTAGGTAAGGCTACGGGTAATCATAAAGATAAACGTATTTTTATTGGTGCAGCTATTGGTGCACTGGCGGGCGCTGCTGTTGGCGACTACATGGATAAGCAAGAAGAAGCATTCCGTGATGAGTTAGCGGGTTCAGGTGTTGAAGTAGTGCGTGAAGGCGATAACTTACGTTTAGTAATGCCATCAAATATTACGTTTGCGACTGCTCAGTCTTATATTTCATCAGGCTTTAACGATACGTTAGATGCGATTGCTAAAGTAATGAACAAGTACGAAAAAACCTACCTTAGTGTGCAAGGGCATACTGACAGTACGGGTAAAGATAGCTTCAACATGAACCTATCGCGTGAACGCGCACAAAGTGTGAAAGACTACTTAGTGAACCAACAAATTATGGCTACACGTGTTAGCACTATGGGCTATGGCGAAACACGCCCAATTGCAACTAATGATAGTGCAAATGGCCGTGCTCAAAACCGTCGCGTAGAAATTCAGATAGTGCCAAATACCGAAGGTTAATCCTTATTAAACTGTAATTCACACAGTTTTTGATACAACGGGTTACTTGCTAACAACTCTTGGTGAGTACCCGTTGCTATGATTTCCCCATTTTCCATTACTACAATTACATCTGCATGTTTTACCGTTGCCAGCCTATGGGCAATAATTAACGTTGTTCTGTTTTGCATTAAATGCTCAAGTGCAGCTTGTACATGGTGTTCGCTTTGCGCATCCAGCGCGCTGGTGGCTTCATCAAGAAGAAGTATTTCAGGGTCTTTTAATATGGCACGTGCAAGCACAATACGCTGCTTTTGCCCACCCGATAACCTCACACCCTGCTCACCTAAAAAGCTGTTATAACCTTGCGGTAATTGTTTGATAAATTCATCGGCATGCGCATACTTTGCTGCGGCATATACTTGCTCATCGGTTGCACTTGGGTTGCCGTAGCGGATGTTATGCATTACGTCGGAGCTAAATAAAATAGGGTTTTGCGCTACCATGCCCATTTTATTACGCAGAGTATTAAGTGATAGGTCTTTAATGTTTACATCTTTAAACTTAATAGCTCCGCTAGCCGGATCGTAAAAACGTTGTAGCAATTCAAATAACGTTGTTTTACCTGCGCCAGAAGGGCCAACAATTGCCACGGTTTGGCCTTGATTTATATTTAGGCTTATTTTATTAAGTGCACTTACGTCTGGGCGAGAGGGGTAGTTAAAGCTTATATTTTCAAGCGTAATAGCAGGGCTATTACTATCTTGCAGTAAGCTATCGTCTTGTGGAACTAGTGGGTTTTCTATCTCACTTTTAACAGCAAGTAACTCAAGTAACCTTGCCGCAGCACCAGCTGCGCGTTGTAGTTCGCCATATACTTCAGCAACGGTTGCCACCGACATTGCCACCATAATAGCGTAAAACACAAATGCACCTAACTCGCCGCCGGTCATAGTACCCGCAAGTACATCGTTACCACCTACCCATAACATAGCGCTAATAGCACTAAAGGTTAAAAAAATCACTACGGCTATTAAAAATGAACGTTGCTTAATGCGTTTTTTAGCTACGTTAAAGGCTTTTTCGGTCTCAAGTGCAAAAGCATGTTGTTCTTGTTCTTCATGGCTATAACTTTGCACTACTTTGATGTTTTGTATGATTTCTCCGGCATAGGTACTTATGTCGGCAATGGCATCTTGGCTAGAGCTTGCTAGTTTGCGTACCTTGCGACCAAATATCATCATAGGAACAAGTACCAGCGGTACACAGGCTACAACCACTAAAGTAAGTTTTAAATTAGTAAATAGCAGCATAGCTAAGCCACCAATCAACATAAGTACACTGCGCAGTGCCATAGAAAATGATGAGCCGATAATTGATTGCAGTAATGTGGTGTCGGTGGTTAAACGCGACATAAGTTCGCCACTGCGGTTTTCTTCAAAGTAGCTAGGGTGTAGCGTTACAATGCGATTAAACACCGCTTTTCGAATATCGTTACTGACTCGCTCGCCAATCCACGACATTAAATAAAAACGGCTAAAGGTACCTATCGCTAATAAGCTGATTAAGCCAATGAGCACCAGTACAGCTTGTTGTAATTGATCTTTGGAGCCTGCAATAAACCCATGATCAATAACAAACTTAACCCCCTGACCTAGTGATAAGTTAACACCCGCAGTCACTAACAGTGCAGCTAGCGCAGCTACTACCATCCATTTGTAAGGTTTTATAAAAGCAAAAACAGGTAATAGGCTGCTAAAAGCTGCTTTTTCGGATGCAGAGGTGTTTTTTGACATAGTGGATTCTTTTTAAAGGTTAAGGTATAGATATGGCATCATCGGATTAAAAATCAATAGTATTAAATATCATCAATAAGGAATTGTTATGACAACAAAAATAATAAGCGGTGAATTTACAGTGGCTTTAGCGCCTATTGAAGGTTATGCCAAAGGGCAGCAAGGTATTAACTTAGGACGTATGTCGATCGATAAAACATTTAAAGGTGACTTAAATGCTACAAGCCAAGGCGAGATGCTTAGCGCAATGACGCCAACCCAAGGCAGTGCGGGTTACGTGGCAATAGAGCAAGTGATAGGTGAGCTTGAAGGTAAGCAGGGCAGTTTTGTACTGCAACACTTTGGCACTATGAATAAAGGACAAGACAGTCTTATTTTAAATGTTATTCCTGATTCAGGCACCTATGAGCTAAAAGGGTTAACTGGCAGTATGAAAATACGCATTGAGCAGGGCATTCACTATTACGACTTTGACTACCGCTTATAAAATGGATAACAAACAATGCAAAAAATAGTAGAATTTAAAAGGCGTGGTTTTTTAGTAACGGCATTGATGTAGATGCTTTGAATGAGCGCATATACCACTTAAATCAAGAAGGTTGGAAAGTAATAAGTATAAATACTGCGACTGCTTTTCAAGGCCAAATAACGGCCTATATATTATTAATAGAAAACGATGAACTATAAGGATAAGAATGACATTAGCAGCGTGGTTTAGTTTAGTAGTTGTATGCATGATGGGTGCAATGTCGCCAGGCCCAAGCCTTGCAGTTGTACTAAAGCATACAATGAGTGGCGGAATGAAAAACGGTATGCTTGCTGCACTTAGCCATGGCGTGGGTGTTGGGCTTTATGCGGCAGCTTCGTTACTTGGTTTGGGGACATTGATGGCTCAATTTCCAACGGTATACCAAGTGCTTGTATATTTGGGCGCTGGGTATCTAGCCTATTTAGGTTTAAAAATACTATTAGCAAAACCCAGTAATGACGAACTGCAAGTACAAAAAAGTGAGATAAGCGCAGCCAAAGCGTTGCAAGATGGATTTGCCATTGCGTTTTTAAACCCTAAATTGGCAATTTTCTTTTTAGCGTTGTTTTCGCAGTTTATAGACCCGCAAAACCTTACTTTAAGCATTGGCATTATTATGTGCTTAACGGTATTTGTAATTGATACCGGCTGGTATTTACTAGTTGCAGTACTTACTGAGGTTTCAAAAAATCGCTTTGGTTTTACTAAGCAGAACCCGTGGCTTGATAAAATACTGGGGGTTGTGTTTATTGCTCTTGCTATAAAAGTCGTTATTAGTTTGTAAGATTGAGTAGAGATTATTGAAGTTTGCAGAGTGTATTTGTAGTTATATAGATAAAGGATTAAAACAATGACAAAACATATTTTAAAAAGTGCATCTTTCGACCCGAAGGTTCAGCAATACTGGATGCTAATGGCCGCTTTTTTTAGTGTACTAGCGCTGGTGACTATTCCGTTGTTACCCATTGTTTTAGCGATTGTATGGCTGGTGGGCGGGCGAATACTCGCAGCTATGTCGGCTGACTTATTACCACAAAAATTGGTAGTTAAACGTGGCATATTATTTAAAGAAGAAAAATCTATTCCGCTTGAAAAAATAACCGATGTTGGATTAAGCCAAGGGCCGCTCATGCGAATATTTGGATTATATCGTTTAAGCTTTGAAACAGCTGGGCAGTCAGGAAATGGCGCTTTAGTGTCTTTGCTTGGTGTGGTTAATGCGAGTGAGTTTAGAGAGGCGATACTTGAGCAAAAAGATGTATTGGCTAATCAAGGTAAAACGTCGCAGCAGGCAACAGAGCAAAGTGAGAAAGAGCTACTGAGAGCACTTACTTATAGTGTTAAAAATATTGAGCAGATGCTACTTGTTTTAGTTGATGAAAGGCAGCAAAAGTAACCTGTTTTAAACTTGTAATACTTATAAGGATGTTTTTATGAATACGGATATAAAAAATATATTTAATAATTATCCTGAGGCAGCTAAAAGTACGCTTATACAATTACGAGAGTTAATTTATACCGTAGCACAAGAGCAAAACTTAGGAGCTGTTGAAGAGTCTTTAAAGTGGGGAGAGCCAAGTTATAACACAATAAATGGCAGCCCCATTCGCGTAGGCTTAAAGGGCTCATCGTGTTATTTGTTTTTTCATTGCCAATCAAAGCTAGTAAGCACATTTAGAGAGTTGTACTCTCATAATCTTACCTTTGAAGGAAATAGAGCAATAGTGTTAAATAGTGAAAAGCCATTACCAGAACACCCAGTTAAAGAGTGTATTAAATTAGCACTGACTTATCACAGCGTTAAACACCTACCTTTGTTAGGCGCATAATTATAAGTACTTAGTAGATACTTAAAATACGCTACATATTTGGTTTGCGTCACAGGTAATAACAGTCACGTTTTCATAACCCACACGCGTTAATGCTTCTGCTCCCAACGTTGCGCGTGCACCACTTGCGCAGTGCACGTAAATAGGGCGAGCTGCGTCTTTTTCTATTTCCATTAGTTTCATCTCGAGTAATCCACGCGGAATATTTATAGCGCCGGCAGCCGATTTTGTCGCGTGCTCTGCAGGTTCTCGCACATCAATAAGTAAACCTTTATTTTTTTCAAGCTCGAGTTTTGCTTGCGCTGCGTCAATACGGCGTTGGTTAGGTGTGATAATTTTTAGTAAATCAGGGATTGATGTAAGCATTAGTTTGTAAATCCTCTTTTTCTTAAAAAAGACATTAATGGGTGCTACTTGGTATAAGTAGGTTGAATTGAGTTAATACTTATAAATAACGTTAAAAACTGAAAGCTACTTTATATAAAGTAACTTAATAGTGCGGATACTGCTACAGCACTTCCGCCGATTAATAAAATGGCATCGCTAGTTTCATGGTCATCTTAATATTAGTAAAACCTAATGTTAATTATATTAGAACTTACTAATGTAAAAGTCTATACTTAAAAAGGTATCAAAAAGAGAAATAATAAAATGAATATTGAACAACTAGCTGTCAACGCAGAGCAAGCCGAACAGTTTTTAAAATTAATGGCTAACAAAAATCGCTTAATGATTTTATGTAGTTTATTACAAGGTGAGCAAAGTGTAGGTGAGCTAAATAAAAAGGTACCTTTAGCGCAGTCGGCGCTATCTCAGCATTTAGCAAGTTTACGCAAGGCAAATATGGTTGTTACTCGCCGAGAAGGGCATACTATTTATTACTCATTGACCGACCCAAAAGTTGAGTCGATCATTGCTTTGTTATATGAGTGGTTTTGCCGACAAGAAAATACTAAATAAACGTAGCTATTTCATCGATAGATTTTTTATCCAGTGCATGAGCAGGTATTGTTGCATCATCACCTGGGTAGCCTGTAATAAGTAGCATGTATGGGCGTTCATTATCTCTATCGCGATTACATATGTCGGTTAAAAAACTCATTGGCTTTGGAGTATGAGTAAGGGTTGCCAAACCACTGCGGTGCAAAGCTTGAATTAAAAAGCCGGTAGCTAAACCAACAGACTCATGCACATAATAATTCGTATTTTTATCATCGGTGCTTACACCGCCCTTTTTTTGACTAAATACAGCTATAAGCCAAGGTGCATGCTCTAAATAAGGTTTATTGGCGTCGGTACCTAACGGCTTTAGCGCATCTAACCATTCTTCACCTGCTCTGCCTTCGTAAAAAGAACGCTCTAATTTTTCTGCGGCTTCTCTTATTTGTTTTTTTACATCGCTACTGTTTATAGCCACAAAATGCCAAGGCTGATGATTCGCTCCACTAGGTGCTGTACCTGCTGCTTTTATACATGCTTCAATAATATTTTTTGGTACTGGGCGATCGCTAAAGCTACGAATGCTATGGCGGCGTTGGCTGGTTTGTAAAAACTCGTTAGCACGATTTAGCATTTCGTCGTGTGGGTATTCTATAAAGTCGTTTAATGGTTGGCTTTGGTGATCTTGCATGGCTTTTCGCTTCTTATAAAAAGTATATGTGGTTTTTATACCGAGTGAATACAGTGCAGGCAAGTGTTATGAGTTTAAATTATGTTTATTTGTTGTTACAAATTTAACTAACAAGTAACTTATGTTCCTGTTTTTCTTGTGATATAAAACATTATAAAAATAATTACTTATACTCAAGGAAGTAAAAATGCTATCAATAACAGGGTTATCTAAAACCTACGATAACGGCGTACATGCACTACAAGGTGTTGATTTATCTATCGGTAAAGGGATGTTTGGATTACTTGGGCCAAATGGCGCAGGTAAATCATCGCTTATGCGTACCATTGCAACACTGCAGTCGGCTGATTCAGGTTCAATTACTTTTGATGGCATTGATGTATTTAAAGACCCACAGGCACTGCGCCAACGCTTAGGTTACTTACCACAAGATTTTGGTGTGTACCCGCGTGTTAGTGCTTACGACTTACTGGACCATATGGCTGTTTTAAAGGGTATTCATAATAAAGCAGAGCGTAAAGAGTCGGTTGAAGGATTACTTGCGCACACTAATTTATATCAACATCGCTCAAAAGCGGTCAGTGGCTTTTCGGGCGGTATGCGCCAGCGTTTTGGTATTGCACAGGCATTACTGGGTGACCCTGATTTACTAATAGTTGATGAGCCAACAGCGGGGCTAGATCCAGAGGAACGTAATCGTTTCCATAACTTATTAGTAAGCTTAGGCGAGCAAAAAGTAGTTATATTATCGACCCATATCGTTGAAGATGTTGCAGAGCTTTGCCCAAATATGGCGGTGTTGGCTGGCGGTAAGATTTTACTAGAAGGTAACCCAATAGCGCTTACCGATAAGCTCCAAGGACAAATTTGGCGCAAAGCCATGAGCCAAGAAGAAGCGCAAGAACTTGAGCCGCAATTACCGGTTATTTCTAAGCGCCTATTTGCAGGGAAAACAATTTTACATGTAATAGCAGAGCAAGCCCCACAAGGGTTTGAAGCAAGTAATGCAAATTTAGAAGATGTGTATTTTTCTACTCTGCTTAATCATCGTAACAGCCAAGTAGCATAAGGAGGCGTTATGTTTTTTAATATGCTCGCGTTTGAGCTGCGTTATTTCGCGCGTCAGCCTTCGTTTTATGTGACCTCATTAATATTCTTTTTTATGGCGTTTTTTATAAGCTCCAGTAGTAAGTTTCCGTTAGGTGGGGCGAATGTTCATATGAACTCGCCTTTCTCTATTATGCTTTTAACCGTTACATTTTGTACGTTTGCGATGTTTTTAGTGGTTAACTTTGTTGCCAGCTCTGCTATTCGCAACAGTGAAAGCAAAATGGATGAGCTGGTTTTTAGTAAGCCTGTTAATCCTGTGCCTTATCAAGCAGGGCGTTTTTTTGGTTCCTACTTAGTTGTACTTATTGTGTTTTTAAGCGTGCCATTGGGTGTGTTTTTAGGGTCGCAATTTGGTTTATTAGTTGGCTGGCTCGATGGCGAATTGATTGGTCCTAATAAGCTAATGTACTACGCTGCGCCTTATCTTTATTTAGCAGTGCCAAGTTTACTGGTGCTTTCGGCTATTTTTAATAGTGTAGCGGTCTATTTTAAAACCATGATGTCGGTGTATGTAGCAGCTGTTGTGATTTTTATAGCCTATCAAATTGCCGGCGTTTACTTTGATGATTTAGCATTTAGAAATATTGTTGTTTACGCCGACCCATTTGGCTCTGGTTCGTTAATTGATTTAACACGTTATTGGACTGTAAATGATAAAAACACAGAAGTGCTAACGCTCACAGGTGACCTTTTAGTTAACCGTATATTGTGGGTGGCAATCAGTGTTGCAATGTTTTTTGGCCTTGGAAAGCTAAGCAATCGCATAGTAACTAAAAAACAGAAGAAGCAATTTAAAGTCTCTGCTTTTGTACAAAATAAACAAGCTGCACTTATCACCAGTGCTAAAAATTATAAATCAGCGGGGGTTAGTACTAAATCTCAGCTAATAATGCGCAGTATATTCGAACTTAAACAAGTTATATTTAGCGCGCCATTTATGATTTTAGCGGGTGTAAGCATTGTAACGCTTATGATTCCTTTGTTTGCGCCTATTGGTGCTTATGGCACTACTAACTGGCCTTTAACTCAGAATATGGTCAATATTATTAGTGGTATTTCCGGTTTATTTTTGTTTGTTATTATCGCTTTTTATAGTGCTGAGCTTGTATGGCGAGAGCGACAAAGTGGCATGGGCGATATTGTTGACAGCTTTCCGGTGCATAATAGTGTTTTTTGGGTGTCAAAAATACTGGCTTTAATCGCCGCTATTTCTGGGTTGTTTCTAGTGGGAATGATACTCACAATTACAGTTCAGTTATTTAAAGGTCAATTTAATTTAGAGCTAGGACAGTATTTATTTAGGATTGTTTATTTATCGATTTTACCGTTGATTATGCTGACGGTACTTGCCTTCTTTTTGCAGATTATTAGCCCGAATAAATATGTAGGAATGGGTTTGTTTATTTTGTATTACATAGCGCAAAAAGTGATGGGTTCTTATGGGTTTGAGCACCATATGTATCATTTTTCTCAAAGCAGTAGTGTACCGTATTCTGATATAAATGGTTATGGGCACTTTTTACAAGGCGCGCATTGGTACACATTATATTGGGGCGCGTTAAGCCTTGTTTTAGCGATTGTTGGGTTTGCGTTGTGGCATCGTGGTCCTTCACAAACGCTGCGCACACGCCTGTCTATGCTTCGTTATAATATGTCGTTAAAAGGGCAAGCGATTGCGGTTATTAGTGCATTAGTGTTTGTTGGTGCAGGCTACAATATTTATAACAACACAAGAGTTTTGAACGAGTTTACTACGAGCGATGAGTTTCAAGACAAGCAAATAAGTTATGAGCAGCAGTTTGCACAATACAAAGACTTAGCACTACCTATGGTGACCGATGTTGACTTAACTGTTGATATTTATCCAAAAAAGCGTGCTTTAAGTGCTGTGGCAAAAATTAAATTTACTAATACCTCTAACGAGCCAATTACGCGAGTGTTAATAAGCTCACCTCAACACGCTAAAAGTTGGTATGTAGCCATGGCAGGCGGTAAGATAGTTGAAAAATTACCAGCGCTTTATTCAGCATGGTTTGAGTTTGATCAACCGCTTATGCCAAACGAAATAAGAGAAGGGCAACTGTCGGTTACTCGCGATCACAAAGGCTTTACTGATCAAGGTTCTGATACACAATTAGTTGCCAATGGCACTTTTATTAATAACTTGGAACTCCTCCCTAGCTTTGGTTATAGCCGTGGTTTACAGGTAGCTGATAAATTTGAACGCCGTAAGCATGATTTACCAGAACTTGAACGTGCCCATAAGCTAGAAGACAGTCAGTACTATACACAAAGTAATTTTGGTGCAGCTAATGGGTTTATTAACTTTAAGGCAACGGTAACAACCGACGAGTCGCAATTTGCTATTACCCCAGGGTATTTACAAAGTGAAAGTGTAAAAGACGGGCGCCGCACTTTTGTTTATGAAATGGATGCGCCTATTTTAAACTTTTATGCGGTGCTTTCGGCAGAGCTTGAAAGTAAAAAGGTTGAGCATAATGGGGTAAATATTGAGGTGTATTACCACAAAAATCATGCATGGAATATTGACCGTATGATTGAGTCAGTACAAGACTCGATAGATTACTTTACACAAGCATTTGGGCCGTATCAGCATAAACAGCTACGTATAATTGAATTTCCTAAGTATCGCTCGTTTGCACAAAGTTTTGCCAATACAGTCCCTTACTCAGAAAGCATGGGGTTTATTACAGACTTAAGAGATGAGAGTAAAGTTGACTACCCTTACTATGTTACCGCACATGAAGTAGCGCACCAGTGGTGGGGGCATCAAGTATCGGCGGCTAATGTAGAGGGCAGTGCCGTTATGTCAGAAACGCTTTCACAATACAGTGCGCTAATGGTGCTAAGAAAACGCTTTGGCGCAGAGAAGCTACGTAAGTTTTTAAAATATGAGCTTGATAGGTACTTAATAGGGCGTACAGGGGAAGCCTTTGAAGAAATGCCACTATATAAAACACAGTCGCAACAATATCTTCATTACAATAAAGGATCAGTTGTGATGATGGCGATTTATGATCGTTTAGGTGAAAAACGTTTAAATGATGCACTCAAAGCATTTTTAAATGAATTTCAGTACCAATCAACACCATACCCAACTACGCTTGATTTACTTAGCTATTTAAAACAAGACGCAACGCAAGCAGAACAAAGTTTTATTGACGATCAGTTTAAATATATCACCTTGTATGAGCTTGAGATGAAAGACGTTTCAGTTACAGATAGCGCTGATAGTGATGGTTTTTATAGCGTTACGCTAAACATTGAAGCCATTAAACAGCGTGCGGATGGCCAAGGTGAAGAAACCGAACAGCCGCTCGATGAGCTAATTGATATTGCATTATTTAGCGACGACCCTGAAAACTTACTAGCTGATGACTTTGTTATTTACTCGCAAAAGCATCAAATAGTGTCTGGTACCAATACTATTGAGCTAAAAGTAAAAGAAAAACCATTATTTGCGGGGGTAGATCCTTACATTAAGCTGGTCGACAAAGACAGTAAAAATAATTTAGCTAAATTCTAACGTCTATTTATTTACTAACCTAAACTAACTACTTTAAGGGCCGCATTTATGCGGCCTTTATGTGTAATAAACTGTATAAAACTTCATAGCGTTTCTACATATTCCCCACAGCTTTTTACGCTAATATTTTATGTTCTCTTATAAAGTTACCTTACTGGTATTTAGTTTATAAGGAAGAGTATGAAACCATTAATTATAGGGGCGATAGCATTAAGCCTCAGTGCTTGTTCTGCGGTAACCATTCAGCCGCAGGTAACAGCAAAAATAACGAGCCAAGCTAATTATGAAGATAGCCGCCCATTTTATTTATGGGGATTAGTGGGTGAGCAGCGGGTAGACGTAAAACAAATATGTTCAAATACATCGGTTATTCAAATGCAGTCACAACAAACGTTTAGTGATGGAGCGCTGAGTTTAATTACGCTTGGAATATACTCGCCCCATACCATTAAAGTGTGGTGCCAAGAGCAAGTACTAGGGGAGACATTATGAGCATCAAGCTATTTGCAGCCGGTTGCACACTGATTATTTTAACGGGGTGTACAAATATTTACTTTGATAACGGTATACAGAGCAAAGTAAGCAATAAAACTCTAAAAAGCTCACAGTGGCATCATAATTTTGCACTTGCGTTGTACGAGGGATCAGAGCCGTTAGATTTAACAACACATTGCCCACAAGGGGAGTGGCAAAGCGTTCATACGTATAAATCGTTTACTAATGGTTTAGCTGAGGTGGTTGTGAATCAAATCGGCCCAGCTTGGTACCCTATAACAGTCGAAGTACAATGTAATAAGGTACCCTTTAAAGCAAAACAGCTATAAAACGAGAAAAGGGCCAAAAGGCCCTTCGTGTCGCAGCAAGTAACACATTCTTTCTTATAAATTAAAGTCTACAGAATAAGCAACGTAAGCTTTAATATCTGAATCATCCATATCTGTATCAGACAAACCAAAAGTAAAACCGTCTTTCGAAATTGATACACCGTAATCTAAGATATTATCATCGCCAATAAAGTCACCAGAGTAGTGGCCTAAGTGAAGTGCCATTTCAGTGCCGTTACTGCCAACAGCAAAACCGTAATCAGCTGTCAGGTAAAGTGAATCACCAAAGTCTGTACTATCACCACTTGCAGCTGATGTTGCAAGTACTGAAGCACCAAAGGTAAAGCCTTCAACACTGATGCTACCGTAAATTTCAGAGAAATCTGCGTCAGCCTCAGAAGCGGCATCTGGGTAAGCGTAATAAATATAGCCAACATCGTAGCTAACGCTTTCGTTAATGTCGCCACCAAAGCCTGCGTATAAATCAAGCTCATAGGTCATTTCATCTGCCCACGATGCATTTGAAGCCCAAGTACCTGCATAAAAGCCCGATTCATTGGCGTAATCAATACCGCCTGAAATAGCTGCATCGCCCCCAGTTTGCTCTTGACCGCGCCATAAGTAGTTTGATGTTGCCGCTGCATTAGCAGTTACTTCAGCATGCACAGCTGTAGATGTTAAAGATGTTGCGCCCATTAATGCTATAGCACTTATAGCGATGGTTTTTTTTAGTTTTAGCATGTCCATTTCCCGTTATATGATTTTTGCTCGCCAAGGTTTTTATTATGTATTCGGAACCTTTAGGCTGACGGCTTTTTATTGTTTAACTAACGGGATAATTGCACTGTATGTGCCAGCTTCATTATTTTTTATTAAAAATTATTTTTTATTTATTAAAAACATGAGCTTGAATTTTATGAATAGGATGGGGATATAACATGAAGGAAGATGTTGCGCACATTGCTGGTGCATAAATTAACCTAGCCGCACCATAAAAGTACGGCTAAATTAGAAGATTTTAACCGAATATAGTGCGCATAAGGCTAATTGTTTCGTTTACGCTGCGACCTTTTTGTACTTCACTCACAATTGAATCACGTTTACTGCGAATGTGTTCAGGAATATCGTCAGCAGCAAGAGCACGGTCTACTAATATTTCTGCAGACTCTTTACCTCTACGCTGAGTTTTACCTGTTGTAGTTGTAGTACGTTTAGGCTTTGTTAGCAGTTTAATGTAGTTAGAGTTATCTGGTGTTTTAGCATCAGCGTAGTGAAAGAAACATGGAACTAATGCTTTAATAGCAACCAATTGTTCTTCTAACTCGTTACTAGGTTTAGCCATTTTGTACCATGACATAGCTTGAATACCTTTTACGATATCTTGCCAGTAACGCTCAAAATCACTATTTTTAAGTTTAGAAACACCAAGAGCACCACATAATGCATCTAATCGATTATTTGTAATCGGAGTAAATAAATCAGGGCGACGCATTGCAAGCAGTCGTGTTGCAGGCGCAAGTGTTGGTTTTTCGTTGTTGTCGGTGAATATTTTTGAATAAGCAGCAACAAATTGTTGATATTCGTATTGAGTAATATCACCTTCAAGTGGAATATTCACTAGTGCATCGTCAAAAGCACCTGGTAAATCACCAAGCATTTGATGGAAGCTCTTTGCACTTTTTGTAGATGCAAACCATTCAACGTCAAAGTTGTATGTGCTTGGATCAAGTGATGCCATGTGCTTACCGCTAAACGCAAGTAAGTCTTCAGGAATCATATCTTTAAGAGATTGTTCACGAATGCTTTTGATGTAGTCTACCAAACGAAGCTGTTCATCAAGTGCAATAACGTCTTTGTGTTGTTCTACAAATACACTTACAACAGGCCACGGAGCAATACGTAAAGTTTTAACCTGTAAAAAGCTGATAGCTGAAATAAGCTGATCGTGTAGCTTCTTAAGTACTGGTAACTGCTGTGGCTCTAGCAAATCGTAGTTCATACGATCTCTGCTTGCACTTAGCAATTCGTAACACCAAGGTAAAAAATCATCAGGGTGGTTTTCTACTTTCACGGCCATAAGGTTAAGGCTTAACTCTGAAGATTGCTTCAGAATGTTCTGATAGATTTGATTTTCTTGTTCGCCTAGCGTCATTTTTGACGGTGAAATTAGCAGTTTTTTCATGCCTTGTAGAATCTCCGGTTTAGATATATATTTTTTTGCTGGTCTATTTTAGCGCAATTACGCTAATAACAACAGCGCTGTCCTCCATACGTTGTAATTGAAGTGACTAAATCAGTATTTTTGCTAATAAAATGAGACTAATGCTTTAACATGTATCAATCATTTTCATCCAGTACAAATAGGCTTTCAACTGAGGTATTAAAATGCTTTGCTATTTTTAGAGCAATTATTACCGACGGCGTAAACCGGTTTGTTTCTACGGTACTTATTGTTTTGCGCGACACTTTAATAGCATCAGCAAGTTCTTGCTGTGAAAGCCCGGCCTCTTTTCGATACTTTGCTATGTTATTTTGCATATCCACTCCTAATCACGATTTTGCCAAAGCAATGAAGCGCCATATACCAAGAGCATGATACCTAGGTAGAATATTGCCATAGTTGCATGCGAAAATTCGGTAGGTATTTCATCGCTTATATAAAAAACACCCAGAAGGCAAAACCCAAATGCAAAACTTGTATGTTTATATGCATTAGTGTCAATGGTGTTTAGAAACTCATCTTTATAAGCGTATTGAAAATACATTTTTAACGGAAAGCCCCCTTTAATGAGATAAATAATCACTATAACTATATAAAAAAAAACGCCCATTCCAACAGTTAAAAGCCCTCCAATATGTTGATCTTGTTTTATTAGTGAGTAAACACAGAGAAGTAAACAAACTATCCCTGCGCTTAAACTAATCCATATGTTTTGACCCATAAATTGTTCTTCAGTTTTAATATCCTGTTGTTTCATAGTATTCATCCTGTAATAGTATTTTATTTTTTGTAACCTCTGGGTATCAATGTAACCTTGGGGTATCACCGGGTCAATATTTATTTGTAACCTAAAGGTATCAAAATGTTTCAGGAAAGATTCACATATAACAGGTAAAATGGTTTTAGTGGCTTTTTTACATCAACTACAATGATTTTAAGGCTAACACTCGCTATGATAAGAACATTATTTGCACGTTTGAAAGGACGATCATGAAAACTTTACTTAAAATTGTAGGTGTAATACTTTTACTATGTATAGCACTAATTGTTGCCGCACCGTTTTTAATCCCTACTGATACTATTTTTAATAAAGTGTCTGAGCAGGTAGAACAAACAACTGGGCGCACTCTTACTATTAAAGGTGATAAAACACTTAGCGTATTCCCTGCATTAAAGTTAGAACTTAACGACGTGCATTTTGCAAATATGGAATCAGGTTCGCGCGCCGATATGGCGAGTATGAAACAGCTTGCTGTACATATACCTTGGTTTTCATTATTTGGTGGTGAGTTTAAATTAGATAAGTTTGTTATAAACGAACCAAATATCCTATTAGAAACTGACAAAAATGGTAAAGCTAATTGGCAGTTGTTTGATGCAGTTGCAGAGCAACCTAAAGAGCAAAGCCAATCAGGTGAAGCGATAAAGCTTCCAGATAACTTTGATATTGAGTTAGGTGAGGTTGCTATTTATGGCGGCACATTTACTTATCTAGATGGTCTAACAGGTGCTAAGCAACAAATTAGTGATTTAGAACTCGCTATTTTACTTCCATCACTTCGTAAAACATTAGAAGTAAAAGGGGGTATTACTTATATGCAGGAGCGTTTTGAGCTTGATATAAAATTAGATACTCCTGCTAAAGCAATTGAAGGTGCTACTTTTAATGTTAAACAAACCTTAGATTCTCGTTTAGTTGATCTAACGTTCGAAGGGAGCATCGCTGGGCAAGGACAAGATATTAAAGGTCAGTTATCACTAAGCGGTGAGTCTGTTAAAAGTATTGCAAAATGGCAAGGTGTAGAGTTAGACGCTAAAGACAATGCTTTTAACGCATTCAGTGTAAACGGTAAAATGCACCTAGCAGGTGAGAAATTTAATTTAGACGATTTAGTTGCGACGTTAGACGCATTGGAAATAAAAGGTAAGAGCGAGCTTAACCTAGGAAAGCGTTTAGCTGTAAATGCTGATATCGATTTAGGTATGCTTGATTTAAACCCGTACCTACCTGAAGCAGTAGCAAAACAAGAAGAGCCAGTAGAGCAAAATGATAAACCTGCAGAGCCAATAGTATGGGATGACACTAAAATTGATCTAAGTGCGTTAAATTCACTAGATGCGAATGTAGTTATTCGTTCAAGTGGATTAAAAGCTAACGATATTAAGTTGGGCGCAAATCAATTTACTGTTGCTTTAAAAAATAGCATTGCAAAACTAAGCCTAGATAGCTTTTCTGCTTATGAAGGGTCAGGTAAAGGCGTTATCAATGTAAACGCACAACAAGTACCTTATAAAATATCAACTAACTTTGACTTAGCTGGTATAGATGCACAGCCTCTATTAACTGATGCGGCAGGTTTTGACAAGCTAATGGGTAAGGGGTCTTTAAATTGGAACCTAAACACAACTGGCCAAAGTCAAAAGTCGTTTATTGGTGCGCTTAACGGAAAACTTGGATTTGAGTTTGCTGATGGAGCCGTAAAAGGTGCGAATATAGCTGAGATGGTTCGTAAAGGTAAGGAACTCATTTCAGGAAACTTTGGTGCTGCGTCTGAAGGGCTGGATACCGGGTTTGAAGAATCAGAGCAAACAGATTTCTCTGCACTAACAGGAAGTTTTAACTTTACTAATGGTGTTGGTAAAAATACTGATTTATCACTTATTAGCCCACTCGTTAGAATATCAGGTGAAGGCGATGTTGATTTACCACAAACAACAGTTAATTACCGTTTGGTTACAGGCATAGTTGGATCAATCGAAGGACAGGGGACCACTGATGACAGCACTGGTTTTAAAATACCACTACGTATAAAAGGGCCTTTCCACGATGTTGGTATAAAGCTTGATGTAGGCAATGCGCTTAAAGATGAAGCTAAGCAGAAGGTTGATGAGGCAAAAGAAAAAGCCAAAGACAAAGCAAAGGATAAGATTAAAGATAAATTAAAAGGTTTATTCGGTTAATCATCTATAGTTAAAACAAACAAGGCACTTATATAGTGCCTTGTTTGTTTTGTAACCATCTGTAAAATAGCTACATAGCCGTAATTACTCAACTTTAATAACCATACGCTCTAAATTAATTAAAAAATAACCTATCACTACCCCCTCAATGCTGGTACAATTGCCCGCCCTTAAGAGACAACTCGTTTGTTTTTTGATTGGGATTTAATCGAAATGTCTGATTTTTAAACGAATTTTAGACACGTTGTAATTACTACACCGGAGGTCATTAACATGATCCAAATGCAAACTCAGCTGGAAGTTGCTGATAACAGCGGCGCTCGCAAAGTGCAGTGTATAAAAGTCCTTGGTGGTTCACACCGTCGCTACGCAGCGATTGGCGACATCATTAAAGTTTCTGTAAAAGAAGCTATTCCTCGCGGTAAAGTGAAGAAAGGTGATGTTAAAAACGCGGTAGTTGTGCGTACCAGAAAAGGTGTTCGCCGTCCAGATGGTTCTTTGATCCGTTTTGACAGCAACGCGGCTGTTATCTTAAATGATAACTTGCAGCCAATTGGTACACGTATTTTCGGCCCTGTGACTCGCGAACTTCGTAATGATAAGTTCATGAAAATCGTTTCACTAGCCCCAGAAGTACTGTAAGGAGCCAATCATGGCAGCAAAAATACGTCGTGATGACGAAGTAATCGTACTAGCAGGTAAAGACAAAGGTAAGCGCGGAAAAGTGCTTTCAGTTGTTACTGAATCTGGTCGAATCTTTGTCGAAGGCATAAACTTGATCAAGAAACACCAAAAGCCGGTTCCACAATTGAACCAAGCTGGCGGCATTGTTGAGAAAGAAGCATCTATGGATGCATCAAACGTTGCGATCTTCAACTCGGAAACGAGTAAAGCTGATCGTGTAGGTTTCAAGATTGAAGATGGTAAGAAATTACGTATCTTTAAATCTACTGGTAAAACTATCTAATAGTTGGAGTAGAATGATGGCGAAACTGCATGAAGTATATAAAGACAAAGTAGTTGCGGAACTTCAAGAGAAGTTTGGTTTCAGCTCTGTCATGCAAGTCCCTCAGATCGAAAAGATCACATTGAATATGGGCGTGGGCGAAGCCCTAGCTGACAAGAAGATTTTAGATAACGCAGTAGCGGATCTAGCAGCAATCTCTGGTCAGAAACCTCTAATCACTAAAGCACGCAAATCTGTTGCTGGCTTCAAAGTGCGTGAAGGTTACCCGATTGGTTGTAAAGTAACCCTACGCGGCGAGCGTATGTGGGACTTTTTTGAGCGTTTGGTATCAATCGCTATCCCACGTATTCGTGACTTCCGTGGCGTAAGTGCTAAGTCTTTTGATGGACGTGGCAACTACAGCATGGGCGTACGTGAACAAATCATCTTCCCAGAAATCGATTACGATAAAGTAGACCGTGTACGCGGTATGGATATTACTATCACTACTTCTGCGAAATCTGATGAGGAAGGCCGTGCGTTGTTAGAAGCGTTTAACTTCCCATTTAAGAAATAAGGGTAGGGTTATGGCAAAGAATTCTATGAAAGCGCGCGAAGCAAAGCGCACAAAACTAGTTGCTCAGTTCGCTGAAAAGCGCGCGGCACTAAAAGCTATCATCAGTGATGTTAACACATCTGAAGATGATCGTTGGGACGCGGTACTTAAGCTACAAGCTTTACCTCGTGATTCTAGCCCTGTACGTCAACGTAATCGTTGTAACATTACGGGCCGCCCACATGGTTTCCTTCGCAAATTCGGCATGAGCCGTATTAAAGTTCGCGAAGCAGCTATGCGCGGTGAAATTCCTGGCCTTAAAAAGGCTAGCTGGTAATAGAATCATGGGAGTAAGACTATGAGCTTGCAAGATCCTATCGCGGATTTGTTTACACGAATTCGTAACGGTCAATCAGCGAAGAAAGTATCTGTAACGATGCCAACTTCAAAGCTGAAAGTAGCATTAGCTAAAGTACTAAAAGACGAAGGTTATATCGTAGATTTCGCCGTTAACGGTGAAACTAAACCTGAGCTTTCTATCGAGTTGAAGTACTTCGAAGGCAAAGCTGTAATTGAAAATATCCAGCGTGTAAGTCGCCCTGGTCTACGTATCTATAAGAAACGTGACCAATTACCTAAGGTAATGGGTGGTCTTGGTATCGCTATCGTATCAACTTCTAAAGGCCTAATGACAGACCGCACAGCACGTAGTGCTGGTGTTGGTGGTGAAATCATTGGTTTTGTAGCTTAATCGGAGGGGAACTATGTCTCGCATAGCAAAGGCACCAATTACTGTTCCTGCCGGTGTAGAAGTTACATTAAAAGGCCAGGAAATCACAGTTAAAGGCAAAAACGGTGAACTTACTCGTACTATCAACAACGCTGTTGAAGTACAAGTTAATGACAACGTTATTACTACTTTACCTCGTGATGGCGTAGCTAATGCATGGGCTCAAGCAGGTACTGCTCGCGCTCTAATCAACAACATGGTTGTTGGTACGCATGAAGGTTACGAGAAGAAACTTCAGTTAGTAGGCGTGGGTTACCGTGCTGCAGCTAAGGGTAAAACATTAGATTTAACTCTTGGCTTCTCACACCCAGTTAATTTCGCAGTTCCTGAAGGAATTACGATTGAAACTCCAAGCCAAACAGAAGTTCTAGTTAAGGGCGTAGATAAGCAGTTAGTTGGTCAAACAGCTGCTAACATTCGTGCATACCGTAAACCTGAGCCTTATAAAGGTAAGGGTGTTCGTTATTCAGATGAGAATGTACGCCGTAAAGAGGCTAAGAAGAAGTAAGGTAAGACGATGGATAAAAAAACAGCTCGTCTACGTCGTGCTAAACGCACTCGTAGAAATTATATTGAACAAGGCACAACGCGTCTTGTTATCCACCGCACGCCACGTCACATATACGCTCAAGTAGTAAATGCTGAGGGTAATGTACTGGCTGCTGCTTCTACTGTTGAAAAGGCTATTAGCGAAACAGTTAAAGGCACCGGTAACGTTGAAGCTGCGCAAGCAGTTGGCAAAGCGGTTGCTGAACGTGCGGCTGACAAAGGCATCGAAAAGATTGCTTTTGATCGCAGTGGCTTTAAATATCACGGCCGTGTGAAGGCGCTAGCTGATGCTGCGCGTGAAGCCGGTTTGCAATTCTAGGAGTAGACTATGGCTAACGTAGAAGCAAAGCAACAACAGCCTGATCTAGCTGAAAAGCTAATCGCGGTGAACCGTGTGTCTAAAGTAGTTAAAGGTGGTCGTATCTTTAGCTTTACTGCACTAACTGTAGTTGGTGATGGCGCAGGTAAAGTAGGTTTCGGTTATGGTAAAGCACGTGAAGTTCCAGCTGCTATTCAAAAAGCAATGGAAAAAGCACGTCGTAACATGATCAACGTAGACCTAAATGGCAACACATTACAGCATCCTGTTAAGGGACGTCATGCTGGCTCACTAGTGTTCATGAAACCAGCATCTGAAGGTACTGGTATCATTGCAGGTGGTGCTATGCGTGCAGTACTAGAAGTTACTGGTGTGCAGAACGTACTTTCTAAATGTTACGGTTCTACTAACCCGATCAACGTGGTACGTGCAACGATTTCGGCTCTTGAGAATATGAATTCTCCACAGTCAATCGCTGCTAAACGTGGCCTTCGCGTAGACGAAATACTGGGGTAACCATGGCAAATCAAACTGTAAAAGTAACACAAGTAAAAAGCTCTATCGGTCGTTTACCGAAACATAAAGCTACATTACGCGGTCTTGGTTTACGTCGTATCAACCACACTGTTGAGTTAGAAGACACAGCATGTGTACGTGGTATGATAAACAAGGTTTCTTACATGGTTAAGGTAGAGGGTTAATTCGATGCATTTGAATACACTTTCACCTGCTGCAGGTTCAAAAACTGCTCCAAAACGTGTTGGTCGTGGTATCGGTTCTGGTCTAGGTAAGACTGGCGGCCGTGGTCACAAAGGTCAAAAATCACGTTCTGGCGGCAAAGTACGCGTTGGTTTTGAAGGCGGTCAAATGCCTATGCAACGTCGTCTACCTAAATTTGGTTTTACTTCTCGCAAATCTTTAGTATCTGCAGAAATAAACCTTTTTGAAATCGCTAAAGTAGAAGGCGATGTGGTAGACCTAAGCGCGTTACAAGCAGCTGGTCTAGTTAAAAAGAACGTTCTTTTCGTTAAAGTTGTTAAATCTGGCGAAGTTTCACGCGCTGTTACCGTTAAAGGCCTTAAAGCCTCTAAAGGTGCTCGCGAAGCTATTGAAGCTGCCGGAGGCAAGGTAGAAGACTAAGGAAGTACTAATGGCTAAACCAGGTCAAGATACAAAAAGTGCACAAGGTGGACTTTCGGAATTGAAGCGCCGATTACTCTTCGTATTGGGTGCTATCATAATTTACCGTCTAGGTTCATTTGTGCCGATCCCTGGGATTGACGCCGCTGTACTTGCCGATTTCTTCGAGCAACAAAAGGGCACCATTGTTGAGATGTTCAACATGTTCAGTGGTGGTGCACTTGAGCGAGCTTCAGTGTTAGCACTGGGTATTATGCCGTATATCTCGGCTTCGATTATTACGCAACTATTAACGCATATGTATCCTCCGTTTATAGAGCTTAAGAAAGAAGGTGAGCAAGGGCGTAAAAAAATTAGCCAGTACACACGCTATGGCACGCTTGTGCTAGCTACTATTCAATCAATCGGTATTGCTTCTAGCTTACCGGGCATGATGGAGGGGTTAGTTGTTAACCCTGGTATGGGTTTCTATTTCACCGCAGTGGTGAGTTTAGTAACTGGTACTATGTTCCTTATGTGGTTGGGTGAACAAATAACAGAGCGCGGTATCGGTAACGGTATCTCTGTTCTAATATTTGTTGGTATTGTAGCTAACTTGCCGTCTGCTATTGGTTCGACAGTCGAAATGGCGCGCCAAGGTGATTTGAATGTTTTTGTACTGTTGATGGTTGCGGTAATCGTATTCGCTGTTACTTATCTTGTAGTGTTTTTCGAACGTGGACAACGTCGTATTGTTGTTAACTACGCTAAACGCCAACAAGGTCGTCAAGTATTTGCTGCTCAAAGCACGCATTTACCACTAAAAGTAAATATGGCGGGTGTTATTCCACCAATCTTCGCTAGCAGTATAATTCTGTTCCCTGGTACAATTGCTAGCTGGTTCGGCCAAGGTGAAGGTCCAGTCGCTGATGTATTACAAGCTGTTGCTACTACGTTGACCCCAGGTCAACCGTTGTACTCACTTGTTTTAGCTGCGGCTATTATCTTCTTCTGCTTTTTCTACACAGCGTTGGTTTTTAACCCACGTGAAACAGCAGATAACCTTAAGAAATCTGGCGCATTTATCCCAGGTATTCGTCCAGGTGAGCAGACATCAAAATACATTGATAAAGTGATGACACGCCTGACATTGGCAGGTGCTTTGTATATAACCTTTATCTGTCTGGTGCCTGAATTCATGACGATGGCGTGGCAAACGCCATTCTACTTCGGCGGTACATCAGTTTTGATTATCGTTGTAGTGATCATGGACTTTATGGCACAAGTACAGACTCACCTGATGTCTCATCAGTATGATTCTGTGCTGAAAAAAGCGAACCTTAAAGGCTACGGTCGATAAGGTCAGTTTACGGAGTTGAGCAATGAAAGTACGTGCTTCCGTTAAGAAAATATGCCGTAACTGTAAAGTTATTAAACGTGCTGGTGTAGTACGCGTAATTTGCAGTGAGCCTAAGCATAAGCAAAGGCAAGGTTAAGTAAACAGCGTGCAGGCTGAGTTTTCTCGGCCTGTGTTTTTAGTAGTAATTTGGTCTTCGTTTGAGTATCCTTACGGGCTTTTCAAACAGATGATTACCAAATTCGAATATAGGAGATGTGTTAGTGGCCCGTATTGCTGGCATTAACGTCCCTGATCATAAACATGCAGTTATTGGTTTAACAGCTATTTATGGCATAGGTAAGACTCGCTCTAAGGCTATCTTAGTAGCGACTGGTATCGCCGAAACCACAAAAATCGGTGAACTTTCAGACGAAATTCTTGACGTACTGCGTGATGCAGTTGGCAAGTACACTGTTGAAGGTGATCTTCGTCGTGAAGTTACTTTAAATATCAAGCGCCTTATGGACCTTGGTTGTTATCGTGGCCTACGTCACCGTCGCTCTTTACCACTACGTGGTCAAAGAACTAAGACTAACGCGCGCACCCGCAAGGGTCCTCGTAAGCCTATTAAGCGATAAGGGGATAGTATTATGGCTAAGACACCAATTCGTCGTAAAAAGGTTAAAAAACAAGTTGCTGATGGTATGGCTCATGTTCATGCGTCTTTCAACAACACTATTGTAACGATTACCGACCGTCAAGGTAATGCACTATCATGGGCTACTGCCGGTGGTTCAGGTTTCCGTGGTTCACGTAAATCTACACCATTTGCTGCTCAGGTTGCTGCAGAGCGTGCAGGTACTGCTGCTCAAGAATACGGTTTAAAAAATCTAGAAGTTTTCATCAAAGGTCCAGGTCCAGGTCGTGAATCTGCTGTACGTGCTTTGAATGCTGCTGGTTACCGTATTACCAACATTACTGACGTGACGCCTATACCACATAATGGTTGTCGTCCACCGAAGAAACGTCGCGTTTAACAATAGGTTAGGAGAAATAACATGGCAAGATATTTGGGCCCTAAGCTCAAGCTGAGTCGTCGTGAAGGTACTGACCTGTTCCTTAAGAGCGGCGTAAGAGCTATCGACTCTAAGTGTAAACTTGAGACTGCACCTGGTCAGCACGGCGCCCGTAAAGGTCGTTTATCTGATTACGGTTTACAATTACGTGAAAAGCAAAAAGTACGTCGTATATACGGTGTATTAGAAAAGCAATTCCGTAACTACTACAAAGAAGCTGCTCGCCTTAAAGGTAATACAGGTGAAAACTTGTTACAGCTTTTAGAGCAACGTTTAGACAATGTTGTATATCGCATGGGTTTTGCTAGCACACGTGCAGAAGCACGTCAGTTAGTAAGCCATAAAGCGATTTTAGTTAATGGTCGTGTTGTGAACATTCCTTCATACGTAATTACTCCAGAAGATACTGTTGTAATCCGTGAGAAGTCTAAGACACAAGCACGTATCATCGCTGCTCTAGAGTTGGCTGAGCAACGTGAAAAGCCGACTTGGGTTGAAGTTGACGGTAAGAAATTGGAAGGCAGCTTTAAGCGTCTACCTGAGCGTTCAGACCTGTCTGCGGACATTAATGAACAACTAATCGTCGAACTTTACTCTAAGTAAAGTTAAGAGTTAAGAGAGGATAAAATGCAGGGTTCTGTTACAGAATTTCTAAAACCAAGGTTAGTCGACATCGACGCTATCAACCCAACGCGTTCTAAAATAGTTTTAGAACCATTAGAGCGTGGCTTTGGCCATACTCTGGGTAATGCTTTACGCCGTATATTACTTTCATCTATGCCTGGATGTGCAGTAACTGAAGTTGAAATCGACGGTGTATTACATGAGTACAGCGCGAAAGAAGGCGTTCAAGAAGACATCATTGAAATACTATTAAACCTTAAAGGTTTAGCAGTAACGTTAGAAGGCAAAGATGAAGTTTTTCTGACCCTGACTAAATCTGGTGTAGGCCCTGTTACTGCGGCTGATATTCAGCACGATGGCGATGTAACAATTGCTAATCCAGATCACGTTATTTGTAATTTAACTACAAATAACAGCGAGATCAGCATGCGTATTCGTGTTGAACGTGGTCGTGGTTATGTGCCGGCATCTAGTCGTTTATCCTCTGATGACGATGAGCGTCCAATTGGTAGATTGTTGCTTGATGCATCATTTAGCCCAGTTGAACGTATTGCGTACTCGGTTGAATCAGCTCGAGTTGAGCAACGTACAGATTTAGACAAGTTAATCATTGATATGGAAACAAACGGCACTTTAGATCCAGAAGAAGCGATCCGCCGTGCGTCTACTATCTTAGCTGAGCAATTAGATGCATTCGTAGATTTACGTGATGTAACTGAGCCAGAAGAGAAAGAAGAGAAGCCAGAATTCGATCCTATTCTACTTCGTCCAGTTGATGACCTTGAATTAACAGTACGCTCAGCAAATTGTTTGAAAGCCGAGCAAATTCAATATATCGGTGATTTAGTTCAGCGCACTGAAGTTGAGCTTCTTAAAACACCTAATTTAGGTAAGAAGTCTCTAACTGAAATTAAAGACGTGCTAGCTTCACGTGGACTTTCTCTGGGCATGCGCCTAGAAAATTGGCCACCTGCAAGTTTAGCTGAATAATCTAAATCACTATATTAGTTTAGTTAGAAGGATAGGGTCATGCGCCATCGTAAGAGTGGTCGTCAATTAAACCGTAACAGTAGCCATCGTAAAGCGATGTTTAGCAATATGGCAGGTTCTTTGGTGAAACATGAAATCATCAAAACTACTTTGCCTAAAGCGAAAGAGTTACGTCGTGTAATTGAACCTTTAATCACACTGGCTAAGACTGACAGTGTAGCAAATCGCCGTTTAGCGTTTGCTCGCACGCGTGATAATGAAGTTGTTGGTAAATTATTCAGTGAAATCGGTCCACGTAACGCGGATCGTCCAGGTGGTTACACTCGTATTCTTAAGTGTGGCTTCCGTACTGGTGATAATGCACCAATGGCTTATATTGAACTAGTTGGTCGCCCAGCGACTAGCGAAGCAGTTCAAGAAGACGCACAGTCTGCAGAGTAAGTCTTAAAGAAACCTAAAAGCCGAGCCTATGCTCGGCTTTTTCTTGCCTAAAATTTGTCAAACTATATGAACCAGTAATTACCTTCTATTATGGGCAATGACTCATAGATTCTGAATTGATAAGTTGTTTTGACAGCTGCTTTAATAGCTCTATCTAATTACTCTTTATTTACCATTCATTCAAAATAGCCTATCAGATTCTAGTTAAAGATCATTTCCACTATATATTGTGATTTACAGCTATTAATAATACCGCCGCGAATTGAGCTACAATTAGAGCAATCCCTAACGAAGTTTCTACTTATAGAGCTGATTAAAAGATATAACGTGCGTACTCTTATAAATATACCGGTACTAAGAACCTCAGAGTAAAGTTAACCATTACGGCCTAAGTAAACTTCCTCCTACAATATGTAAAACTATTATTAAACATAGGCTGATCAATTTAATTCTCAGCTTTTGATTAATTTAAATGATTATAGGAATAAGACTCTGCTCTATTGGTTGTTTTTTCCGCATCGATGATCGAAATGTGTCTCTACCCGTTAGTAGTTGCCACAACTTTCATCTCAAATAGCTCTATGAACCTATTAATAATGGTAGTTTAGTTGTGTTTTTGAGCGTTTAGCTCAAATACTCAGCGAACAGCACATTATTTCAAGTTTTCTTCAAAAAAGGGTTGATCTGTTTTCGGATCTCCCTATAATGCGACCCCACTGAGACGGGAAACGCCAACGCATAGCGAGGCACGAACAACTCAGGGTGTTAAGTAAAACTTAGTTTGAATCTTTTTAGAAAGTTTAAATTTAAGTGTTGACAAAAAAATAGGAAAGCGTAATATGCGCAGCCCTAGCGAGATAAAGTTTAACTTTATAATCGC
>NZ_BADV01000067.1:0-43153 GCF_000238895.1 Pseudoalteromonas sp. BSi20429
TACCCAATTTAAGTAATCAGCAGGATTTTTTAAACTGCCATCACTTTTATATGCGTTTTGCATTTGCGCATTAGGAAATGGCACTACATCACCATTTTTTAAAAGCTCGCCTACTTTAACCTTGGGGTTATAAAATGGATGATAGCTGAAAATAAAGCGCTTATTTTGCGTATATGTAATACCGCCTACTGCGGCATCTGTTTGTGCGTAAATCTCTGACTTAACCGTTTCAGGCTCAGCCATTACTGTTGAGCTTACAAGTATGGCAATTGCCGTTAAGCCTAATTTAGATTTATCTAAAAACATAACTTACCCTACTTTTGTTGAATGTAATTAGCAGTACCATCTATCCAGTCTTGACGCGCTGGGGCAAAAAAGTCGATATCTACAGTATCTTCACTGAAGTGAAACTCGTGCGGTACGTTAGCAGGTATTACCATCATATCGCCTGCTTTCATAAGATATTGTTTGCCACCGGAGAACACTTTGGCCTCGCCAGAAATGATCCACGTAACTTGCTCGTTTGGGTGTTTGTGTAAAGGCACTTTACCGCCTTTTTTAGCCACCCATTTCACAAACGTAGATTGTGTACCATGAAAATATTGACGTGTTAAATACGGCCCCATCTGCTCTTTAGGTTGGCTATCAAGATTGAGTAAAAATGGCGTGTTAGTGATATGTTCGTTGTAGTTTGCAAATATTCCCATGCCCGGCGCGGATGTTATTTGATCTTCAATTGTTGCCTTTGCAGCAAACGAACTTGCGCCTAAAAGAGAAGTTGCCAGCAATAACGTGTTAATTTTCATAATTTCACCTAAATAATAAACTATGTGCTGATGCACTAACTATTGAGGTAAAGTTTACAGGCTATAAATTTTTGAAAAACCCGCATTGGAGAGAAACATTTTCAAATAAAAACGAGTAATAACTTTTTTATTAGTAATAAAAACCCAGCGTCAATGCTGGGTTTTATAATAAAATGGGTTAGCACAAAGTGATTTAACCTACTTGAAGCTGCGCAGCCTGAATGTATTGCACTAAATCTTCAATAGAAACCACAGTCATATTATGTTTATTAGCATAATCACTCACCTCAGGTAAGCGCGCCATTGAACCATCTGGATTTGTTAGTTCGCAAATTACGCCAAATGGTTTTAAGCCGGCAAGCTGCATTAAATCAACGGATGCTTCGGTATGACCACGACGAACTAATACTCCGCCCGTTTGTGCTTTTAAACCAAATACATGCCCAGGGCGCGATAAATCACTTGGTTTAGCGTTATCGCCTGTCGCTGCTTTTATAGTAGTTACTCTATCAGCAGCAGACACGCCTGTTGTAACGCCATGCTTAGCTTCAATAGTGACTGTATAAGCGGTGTTATTTTGACTGGTGTTGTGGGTTACCATTTGCGGTAAGTCGAGCTGTTTAATGCGCTCCTCCCCCATGCATAAGCAAACAATACCGCTGCCTTCGCGGATCATTTCGGCCATTTGAGAAGTCGTTAAATGCTCAGCTGAAAATACAAAGTCGCCTTCATTTTCACGGTTTTCATCATCAACAACAAGTACGCCTTGCCCTTGCTGTAGTGCAGTAATTGCGCTTTGTACGCGGATATGGCTTTCGCCGAATTGAGTAAGTAGAGACTGAATCATCATTATATTCCAAATAAAAAATAATAGATTCAGGACTGTGAAAGGATCAGTAATATATCGCTTTAAATTTAAAATGATCACTACCAAAATAGCTTAAATAAAATAACAAAAAGCATGCAGCAAAAAGCAGCGCACACTGTTATACCAACTGCATTAAATTAGTGACCTATTATAACGCTAAAAAATAGCTCACTTAACGCGATACAATGATCGTGTCTTTAATAAAATTGGTATTAGTATAATAAGCCATATTCTCTTTCATCCGGACTGTAACCGTCGGCTCTGGCATCTCACCAGATCTGCTTGACCTTTACTGAACCTAGGTTAAATAAAGCGCTCGCGGGCTCGTTTAAGTTATAAATAACATTAGACATACCGCCGGTGGGGAATTTCGCCCCGCCCTGAGAATGTACTTTTATAACTAAAGCGCTATAAAAGCGGGCTTATTATACCCTTTAACTTAATTACTTATCAAAGGTAAGTGAATAAACTTCTAACAAAGCTCGGTATTTAATGAGGCTTTGACTACTTTACCTTCATTTATGTCAGCGGTGATTGTACAAGTAGCGCCGTTTACTAAATTTAAGTTAGGTGGAGCATGACCAATATCGGCATCAATAATCACAGGAAATAAACACCCACCTAGTGCAACATCAAGCGCGTGGCGGTAATCAAAAGAAGCATCTTGACCTTGAGTGATCACGCTGCGACCAATAATAATACCGTTTATATCGTCAAATATACCTGCTAATTTTAATGAAAGTAAAAACCGTGCAACGGTTGTTGGCGTCAGCTCTGAGTTTTCTAGGTATAAAATAAGCCCTTCGGGTGCACTGTGTTTTTTAAATTCATGTAGTGCCAAAAATGGAGAGTCGAGTAATAAGCCGACTGTATCTAAGCACCCACCAAATAAACGACCCGACATTTCAATAGTGCGTGCATCAAAGTAATTTAAACACTGCCACTGAGTAACTTCTGAGTGTTCAAACAATGCATTTGGGTTTTGTACGTAATCAGGTCTATTTTTTTGATAATGCGATGACGGGGCTTGCTCAAATTTGCTACCTGCTTCATAACTTAGTGTTTCAAATATTTGCAGGCAATAAGGACTTTTTTCGTCAGGATGTAACTGCATAAGATTAGCGCTGTGTAGTGTTGCCCATTGGCATTTTGCCGTGAGTGCGCATGCAATGGTGCTTACATCAGAGAACCCAACTAACCATTTAGGCTTTGCTTCTTTAATTGCATTAAAATCAAGTAGGGGCAGTATTTCCATTGCAAGCTCGCCACCAAATGGAGGCATAATTGCATCTATCTCATCATCTAATAAAAAACCCATTAACTGCTGAGCGTGCGCTTTAGCGTTAAGCTGTCCATGCGGTTTGCTTTGACGTAAAAACTCTCCTTCAACAACATCATACCCTCGATGTTTTAATCCATTAATAACAATGTCTAACCGTGCATGGTACTTTTCTTTAAGGCCTGATGAAAGTGAACAAATTGCTATTTTTGATCCTACTTTTAAAGGCGCTGGGTAAAGTATATTAGGCATATATTTTCCTTTTTAGAGAATACGTTAATACCAATTACATTAAATCAGCGAGTTATTTGATGCGCTAAATGCTCATGTTTTTAATAAATTGATATAAGTACCTACTATACCAACATAGACCATATTTATAGAATATGAATACTGTACAAACGCGCCTACCATTAAAGGTTAAATTACAGACATAAAAAAACCGATGTAATTACATCGGTTTTTATTTAAAAACGTTAAAGTGAGTTATGCGTTAAAGATACTCAACTTCAATGATTTCGAACTCAACAATACCTTTTGGCGTTTGAATAGACACTGCGTCGTCCATTTGTTTACCAATTAAGCCACGTGCAATCGGTGAGTTAACAGATATTAAGTTGTTTTTAATATTTGCTTCGTCATCGCCCACAATACGGTATTTTACTTCAGCATCGGTTTCTACATTTACAATAGTTACCGTAGTGCCAAAAATAACTCTACCGGTATTTGGCATTTTAGTTACGTCGATAATTTGAACATTTGAAAGTTTAGCTTCAATTTCTTGAATACGCCCTTCACAAAAACCCTGTTGCTCACGCGCAGCGTGGTATTCAGCGTTTTCTTTTAAGTCACCATGTTCACGTGCAACCGCAATATCACTTACGATTTTAGGACGGGTAACTGTTTTTAATTCGTTAAGCTCTTTACGCAGTAAATCTGCGCCACGAACTGTCATCGGAATTGATTGCATACTTTTCTCACTTAACACCAAGGCCCTAGTTGGCCTTGGCACATTTCCTTAGTTCAATCGCAGATGTAGCTCTTGAACTGACGTCACTTTGCTGCGGTCATCTGCTTTATTAGCAGTACAGTTAGCGAATGCCGCGTTCAAGGTTGTCGTATAGTTGGTTTTATTTTGCAATGCACCACGACGTAACACCTTCGAATCTTCGATCGCTTGGCGACCTTCGGTGGTATTAACGATATAGCTGTACTCTTTATTCTTGATATAATCAAGAATATGCGGGCGGCCTTCATATACTTTGTTTACACGTCGTACTTCAATGCCAGCTTCTTCAAGAGCTTGTGCCGTGCCACCAGTTGCGTCAAGTTCAAAACCTAAGTCGGTCATGATTTTGGCTAATTCAACAATACGTGGCTTATCGCTATTACGAACAGATAATAGCGCGCGACCACCGCGTGGTAAAGTGTTGCTTGCACCTAATTGTGCTTTTGCGAATGCTTCGGCGAAAGTATCACCAACACCCATCACTTCACCTGTTGAACGCATCTCAGGACCACGGATTGGATCCACACCCTGAAACTTAGCAAATGGTAAAACAACTTCTTTAACGCTGTAGTAAGGAGGGATCACTTCTTTAGTAATACCTTGGCTTGCTAAAGACTGACCAGCCATACAACGTGCAGCTACTTTTGCAAGCGCCACACCGGTTGCTTTTGATACAAACGGTACAGTACGTGCAGCACGCGGGTTAACTTCGATTAAGTACACTTTGCCATCTTTTACTGCAAACTGTGTATTCATCAAGCCAACAACACCAAGTTCAAGCGCCATGTCGGTTACTTGCTTGCGCATTACATCTTGCACTTCTTGTGATAAAGAATGTGCTGGTAATGAACAGGCTGAGTCACCCGAGTGAACACCCGCTTGCTCAATGTGCTCCATAATACCGCCGATAATTACTTGCTCGCCGTCACAAATTGCGTCAACGTCAACTTCAATCGCGTTATCTAAGAAACGGTCCAGTAATACAGGTGCTTCGTTTGATGCTTGTACAGCTTCGGTCATGTAGCGACGTAAATCATCTTCGTCGTATACAATTTCCATTGCACGACCACCTAGTACGTACGACGGGCGTACAACTAATGGAAAGCCAATTTCAACTGATTTAAGTAAGGCTTCTTCGGTTGAAGTTGCTGTTGCATTTTCTGGCTGAAGTAAGTTTAAACGCTCAACAAGTTGTTGGAAACGTTCGCGGTCTTCTGCACGGTCAATCGCATCAGGTGAAGTACCAATCACTGGTACACCATTCGCTTCAAGCTCACGCGCTAGTTTAAGTGGTGTTTGACCACCGTACTGTACGATAACGCCTTTTGGCTTTTCAACACGTACGATTTCGAGTACGTCTTCAAGCGTAATTGGTTCAAAGTATAACCTGTCAGATGTATCGTAATCGGTAGATACCGTTTCAGGGTTACAGTTAACCATAATAGTTTCGTAACCGTCTTCGCGAAGCGCAAGCGAGGCATGTACACAACAGTAATCAAACTCAATACCTTGACCGATACGGTTTGGACCACCACCAATAACCATGATTTTATCACGATCTGTTGGGTTAGCTTCACACTCTTCATCGTAAGTTGAGTACATGTAAGCAGTGTCTGAGCTAAATTCTGCAGCGCACGTATCAACACGTTTGTATACTGGCACGATGTTTAATAAATGACGTTTTTTACGAATTTCAGCTTCAGATACACCTGCAATTTCTGCTATACGCGGATCTGCAAAGCCTTTGCGTTTAAGTTTACGTAGGAAGTCAGCATTTAAACCCGCCATGCCTACTTTCGCTATTTTTGCTTCGTCTTTTAAAATGTCTTCTATTTGTACTAAGAACCAGCGGTTAACTTTAGTCAGTTCGTAAACATCATCAACGCTCATACCATGGCGCATTGCATCGGCAATGTACCAAATACGCTCAGCGCCTGGCTCGCGTAGTTCACGAATTATTTTTTCTTTTGCTTTAGGATCATCAAGCGCAACTATCGGGTTAAATCCCGTTGCACCCACTTCAAGACCACGTAATGCTTTGTGTAATGATTCTTGTTGGTTACGACCAATTGCCATTACTTCGCCAACTGATTTCATTTGCGTAGTTAAACGGTCGTTTGCACCGGCAAATTTTTCAAAGTTAAAGCGAGGAATTTTTGTAACAACGTAATCGATTGAAGGCTCAAAAGACGCGGGAGTTTTGCCACCAGTAATGTCGTTTTGAAGCTCGTCAAGAGTATAACCTACGGCTAGTTTTGCTGCAATTTTAGCAATTGGGAAACCCGTTGCTTTTGATGCTAATGCAGATGAACGTGATACACGTGGGTTCATCTCAATGATAACCATACGGCCATCTTCAGGATTAATACCAAACTGCACGTTAGAACCGCCAGTTTCTACACCAATTTCACGTAATACAGCCATAGAGGCGTTACGCATAATTTGGTATTCTTTGTCGGTTAGCGTTTGCGCTGGTGCAACGGTGATTGAATCGCCAGTGTGAACACCCATAGGGTCAAAGTTTTCAATGGTACAAACAATAATACAGTTGTCGTTTTTATCACGTACAACTTCTGTTTCGTACTCTTTCCAACCAATCAGTGATTCATCAATTAGTAATTCGTTCGTTGGCGATAAATCTAAGCCACGTTCACAAATTTCTTCAAACTCTTCTAAGTTATACGCTACACCGCCGCCGGTGCCGCCCATAGTAAAAGAAGGTCTGATAATACATGGTAAACCAATGCGCGTTATGATGTCTTTGGCTTCATCCATAGAGTGAGCAATTTCAGCACGAGGACATTCAAGACCAATATTTTTCATTGCTACGTCAAAGCGTTCACGGTTTTCTGCTTTGTCGATTGCATCAGCCGTTGCACCAATTAGTTCAACACCATGTTTAGCCAATACACCGTGCTTGTCTAGTTCAAGCGCACAGTTTAATGCCGTTTGACCACCCATTGTAGGCAGTACTGCATCTGGCTTTTCTTTTTCAATAATTTTTTCTACCACTTCCCAGTGAATTGGTTCGATGTATGTTGCATCGGCCATATCAGGGTCGGTCATGATAGTTGCAGGGTTTGAGTTAACTAATATAACTCTGTAGCCTTCTTCTCTAAGTGCTTTACACGCTTGAGCACCAGAGTAGTCAAATTCACAAGCTTGACCAATTACAATTGGGCCTGCGCCTAAGATAAGAATGCTTTTTATGTCGGTACGTTTTGGCATTATTACTCCAGTTAAATTAGTGTTTACGCGCTTGCATCAAATCGATGAAGTGGTCAAATAATGGGGCTGCATCGTGCGGACCAGGGCTTGCTTCAGGGTGACCCTGGAAGCTAAACGCAGGTTTATCTGTACGATGAATACCTTGAAGCGTTCCGTCAAATAACGATTTGTGCGTGGCACGAAGCGTACTTGGCAGGCTTGACTCTTGAGCTGCAAAACCATGGTTTTGAGCTGTGATCATAACTACATCGCGGTCTAGGTCTTTAACTGGGTGGTTAGCGCCGTGGTGGCCAAATTTCATTTTTTCTGTTTTAGCACCTGAGGCAAGGGCTAATAACTGATGACCTAAACAGATACCAAAAATAGGTGTGTCGGTTTCTAAAAAGGTTTTAATTGCATCAATAGCGTAAGTACATGGCTCAGGATCGCCAGGGCCATTAGATAGGAAGATACCATCAGGGTTTAAAGCCAGTACGTCAGCGGCAGAGGTTTGCGCTGGTACTACTGTAAGTTTACAGCCACGGTCTACAAGCATACGTAAAATATTACGCTTTACACCGAAGTCGTAGGCAACAACATGAAACTTTTCATCAGCAGCATCAAGGGTTTTAAATCCTTCGCCTAATGTCCAGCTTGATTCGCGCCACTCAAAATTTTCCTTGGTTGAGACAACTTTTGCTAAATCCATACCTTTTAAACCTGGGAAGGCTTGCGCGGCTTGTAGCGCTTTATTTTCGTCTAGCTCGTCGCCAGCAATAATACACCCGTTTTGTGCGCCTTTATCACGCAAAATTCGAGTTAACTTTCTGGTGTCGATGTCCGCAATACCTAAAATATTACGTTCTTTTAAGTAATCATCTAACGATTGCTCGTTACGAAAATTACTTGCTAGCAGTGGCAAATCACGGATCACTAGGCCTTTAGCCCAAATTTGATTCGCTTCTTCGTCTTCGCTGTTGGTACCCGTATTACCGATATGTGGGTACGTCAAAGTTACGATTTGTTCCGCGTATGATGGATCAGTCAAAATTTCTTGATAACCAGTCATAGACGTATTGAATACTACTTCACCGACTGACATGCCGTCAGCGCCGATTGCAGTACCGCGAAACACTGTGCCGTCTTCTAGGACTAACAGAGCGGATTTAGTCAAGTTAAACCTCCTAACAGTAAAAAACGGGAGTAAGCAATTGCTTAACACCCCGCCAATACCCAGAGGGATCGTCAAAACCAGATTTCTGTGAGCTTAAATTGTTTTACGCAGTCTTAAATGATGCAGATGTAAAGCATTCAACCTTCAATCATTTTTTCTTGCCTAAAACTATTTTTATTCCCACTGAAACCCCGGATTTACTAGCCACTTGGGTATAATTGGAAACACGCATTTAGTAATTTTTGGCAAATTGGCTGCATATTACATTAAGTTAGCTTTTAGGTCTAATATTATTTAGTAAATTGTTACAAACAAGTCACTGTAGGCAAAATTAGACCCAAACAGTTAAAAAAGTAACTAAACTACTTCAGATCTAGTACATCTTGCATATCATAAAGTCCTACAGGTTTATTTTTCAACCAGCTTGCAGCCCTTACAGCACCTAGAGCGAATGTCATTCTTGAACTTGCTTTATGGGTTAATTCGAGTCTTTCGCCCATTGTGGCGAAGTATGCGGTGTGTTCACCTACTATATCGCCCCCTCTTAGTACCGAATAACCAATTTCATTTTGCGATTTAGCGGTCTCCACTTGGCTGCGGTCATATACAGCAACCTCGTCGTGGTCCCAGCCTTTAGCCTGTGCAATTGATTCGCCAATGGCTAATGCTGTGCCCGATGGCGCATCGATTTTATGACGATGATGCGCTTCAAATATTTCAATATCTAAATCGTCACCAAATTTGGTCGCTGCGGTTTGCACAAGGTTCAGTAATACATTGACTCCTACACTGTAGTTTCGCGCAAATACAATAGGAATATGCTTAGCGGCATCGTGTAAAAGTGCCATATCGTCGCTTGTTAAGCCCGTTGTACCAATAACCATAGGAATTTTTTGTGCTACAGCGGTTTTTAAATGGTTTTTCATACCAGCGGGAAGCGTAAAGTCGATTAAAACATCTACATTATCTATTGTGGTTTCTTCTCTAAAGCTAACACTGTTATCGGCTGCGCTATTTACTTGATTTACATTAATACCTAATAACGATGAACTGCTACGAACGTATGCACCTGTAAGTTGTGTTTGCTCTTTAATTGTCGCTGCTTCTAATAGAGCTAAGCCCATTCTGCCATTAGCACCAAAAACGCCTATTCGATTTGTAGTCATTGTTTTTACCTAATTTAAATTTGGATCCGTTTTTTACTAATCTGAGTATATATCCGGTGCATTACAAATACGCGCTTGGGCATTTTTATGCAGTTGGACAAATATTAATCGCTGAAAATAGCGTTACTTTGTAGATATTATCTAAAAGTCATGCAATAGTCAGGTGACCTTTTAATTTAATAATAATAACAATACCAGTTTACTTTAGCCATCTATACATTTAAACTTCTCTTTCGCGTCGATTTGGTCTTTGGCTTGCGGGCGCTGCACTCTCCTAATTTTGTTAATGATTAACATAGTAGGTAGATTTGCTAAATTCAGCTAAAAGAGGAATTTTTGGCTGTTGTAAATTAACTGGTTTCGAGGATTATGATGCAGCCATCATTTAACAAAAATAAAGCAATACTTTCTTTACTACCCCTTTTAACCTTTGTAGCACTATTTTTGGGCTCTGGTTTATATTTACAATCGCAAGGGGTTGACTACGCTTTTTATCAACTTCCTGCTCCAGTGGCTATATTACCCGCCATTATGCTTGCGTTTATTTTAAATAAAGGCACAGTAAACGAGTGTGTAGAGACCTTTATTAAAGGTGCCGGACACAACAATATTATTACCATGTGTTTAATCTACTTACTTGCGGGTGCGTTTTCTGCTGTTGCCAGTGCAACCGGTGGTGTAGATGCGGTAGTAAATGCTGGCTTATCACTTATTCCACCTTCGCTATTACTTCCTGGTTTATTTTTAATTGCAGCGGTTGTATCTACTGCAATGGGTACGTCGATGGGAACAATTGGTGCTATTGGTCCTATTGCTTATGCGGTATCAATTAAAACAGGTATCGACCCTGCGTTAATGGCCGGTACGATTGTATCTGGCGCTATGTTTGGCGATAACTTATCAATTATTTCCGACACCACTATTGCAGCTACGCGAACGCAGGGCTGTGAAATGAAAGACAAGTTTAAAGAGAATCTTAAAATTGCAGTCCCTGCTGCAATACTAACTATTGGCTTGTTGTTTTATTTAACACCTGCAGCACAAGTAGTTGAAACCAAAGATTACGATATTTGGTTAGTACTTCCTTATGCCTTTATTTTAGTGTTAGCCGTTGCTGGCTTGAACGTATTTGTCGTGTTGTTTAGCGGTATTATTTTTGCTGCATTAATGGGCTTTACAGGAAGTTATGAAGGCGCAAGCTTTGTAAAAGACATTTACAAAGGCTTTACCGATATGCAGGAAATATTTTTACTATCGATGTTTATTGGTGGCTTATCTGAATTTATTCGTATTAACGGTGGCCTTGATTTCATTGCTCAAAAAATTCAAGCCATAACTAAAATCATTGCAAAATGGCACCGTAAAGTGGCCGATCAATTAGGTATTGCAGCATTGGTTATGACAAGTAATATGTGTATTGCTAATAATACCGTATCTATTATTGTTGCTGGCCCTATTGCTAAAAAGCTAGCAGATGATGGTGAAATAAGCGGTAAACGCTCTGCAAGTTTGCTTGATATATTTGCTTGTGTAACGCAAGGCTCACTTCCTTATGGCGCACAAGCGCTACTGTTAGGTGCTACGTTTAAAATTAGCCCGTGGGAAGTATCAACGTCTTCTTATTACTGTTTTATTTTAGCATTTACGGCGATTACTATTATTTGTTTGCGCCGTAATAAAGCGTAATAAATTGAGTCATTACATGTTGCAGCTTATTAAGTAGGCTGCAACATGTGTTAAATTAGCGATCAACAAATCAATCTCTTCTGCTATAATTGCCGCTTCCGCGTGTCACTAAAATTATAGTTATAAACAGTTATGAAATTTAAAAAATTACTCCCTTTTATTACCCTTACTTCTCTCGCTTTATCATCGTCGGCTTTCGCTGCCAATTGGAGCAGTACAGCAGTACATATAAATAATGGCAGCCAAAAAAATCCATTTTCTAAGCAAGAGTCAGACACCACTGTTTACTCGCTTCAACATGCATCGGGCTATGACTACGGCGATAATTTCTTTTTTATTGATTACAGTAAAGACGATATAGATGACGGTTACCAAGATGCTGATTTTTATGGTGAGTGGTACTCAACGGTTAGCTTATCAGCCATCACTGGTAAGCAAATTGGCTCTGGCGCATTATTAGATGTTGGCCTAACGGGCGGTATTAACGTTGCTGGTGATGCAAAAGTAATGAAGTATCTACCAGGTGTTAAATTAAGCTGGGATGTACCTGGGTTTAACTTTTTTCAAACGCTGTTCACAGCCTACATTGACGATAGTGAAGGTGTAGCAAAAGGCGGCGCACCTATTGAAACTAATAGTTGGATGCTTGATGTAGCTTTTGAATATCCTTTCACTATTGGCTCACAAAAGTTTAGCTTTAAAGGCCACGCTGAATACATCGCAGAGCGTGAAGATGAATTTGGTAACGATGTACAAGCTTGGATATTAGCACAGCCTATTTTAGTGTGGGATATGGGTCACGCCCTTCAAATGAAAGAAAACACACTACTGCTGGGAATAGAATTACAATACTGGCACAACAAATTAGGTACTGAAGTCACTGAATCGGTACCACAAATCCATATTGAGTGGACATTTTAAGCTTCAACAATCAGCTCTTTACTCAGTAATAATAAGCGAAGCACTATTTTAGCTTCGCTTTTTTTCGTCCACGTAAAACATTTAATTGAACAGGTTTAAATACTTAGTTATTGTTGTACTTCTTTTTAAGCCAAGCGCTCGCCTTTAATAGGAGTAACTGAATGTCGTCGATTAAAGTTATTTGTTTCTCTACATTATTAGTACTAACAAACAATGCCTTAGCTGGCACTTCTCAAGATACATCCGCCCTTTCTTATGATGCACTATTAAGCAATTACGAATACGACTTTAAGGTAAATTACTTTGCACTTGAGTCGCAAAAACAATCATTAAAAATGGCTTATATTTACTTAAAGCCTACTAAAGCCGGTATGCCTACAGTTACACTTATGCATGGCAAAAATTTTAATGCTGACTACTGGACTACCACTGCGCAATACCTGCAATCTTTAGGTTATGGGGTATTAATCCCTGATCAAATTGGTTTTGGCAAGTCGTCTAAGCCAACTAATTACCAGTATTCGTTTGCGACGCTTGCTCATCATACTCACGCGTTAATAGATTCACTTAATATTAAAGAGTCGATTGTACTTGGGCACTCTATGGGCGGGATGCTAGCGAGTCGTTTTGCATTAATGTACCCAAACGCCACTAAAAAGCTAATTTTATTAAACCCTATTGGGCTTGAAAACTACTTGCAGTATGTTGATTACAAAGATACTAATTTTTTCTATAAAAACGAGCTTTCAAAAACACCTGAAGGTGTAAAAAAATATCAGCAAAAAAATTACTACGATGGTAAGTGGAATACAACATACTCAGCCTTAACTGACTTTATAACAGGGCAAATACAAGGCCCAGATAAAGAACAAATGGCATGGGTGAATGCAAAAACATACGATATGATTTTCACTCAACCTGTAATAACCGAATTTAAAGATTTAACTGTGCCAGTTAAATTAATTATTGGTACACGCGATAGAACCGGTCCAGGCCGTAACTGGAAAAAAGATGATGTTGATTACGAGCTTGGTCGATACGATAAATTAGGCAAACACGCTGCAACACTTATTCCTGACGCACAATTATTCGAACTAGATAACTTAGGGCACCTGCCGCACATTGAAGATTTTGAACGCTTTAAAAATGTATTACAAAAAGCGCTTACAACTAAATAAAGGTGAGTACTGAATACAAAAACCCCTGTAAGTAATTACTCACAGGGGTTTTTATTTAGTAATTAAACTAGATTACAGCTTACATTGTGGGTTTTTACCCTGTGCTTTAGCAGTGCTTTGCTCACTAAGTGCTTTACTCATTTGTGCTTGTAAGTCTTTAATACGACTGCTTGGCGCTGGGTGAGTTGATAAAAACTCAGGTGTTGTACCACTACCTGCTGCACTCATATTTTGCCAAAGGGTTACTGATTCTTGTGGATTAAAGCCTGCTTCAGCCATTAAATCCAAGCCAATTTCATCAGCTTCTGACTCGTGCGAACGGCTAAATGGCAAAACAACACCATACTGTGCGCCTAAGCCTAGACCCTGCATAATTTCATTACGGTATTGAATGTTACCTATTTCAAGTGCTGCACTACCAAGTTGCATACCGGTATCTAAAATAGAGCTTTGTGAAACACGTTCATTAGAATGCTCAGCAATTACGTGCCCTACTTCGTGCCCTAGCACTGTTGCTAGTTGGTCTTGATTGGTGGCTATTTTTAATAAGCCCGTATGCACCCCAATGTAACCACCAGGTAGTGCAAAAGCATTAGCAGATTCATCTTCAAATACAACTACTTCCCAATTTTGCGACGCGTATTCTTTTGGTAATACAGCCACTACTTTTTCAGCAATGCAATTTACATATGCATTTGTTTTTGCATCTTTATTAATTGGTTGGCTTTTTTTCATATCTGCAAAACTAGCAGTGCCCATTTCACTCATTTGTTGATCTGAGTAAAGCGCTATTTGAGTGCGTCCTGTTGGTGACGTTTTACAACCGACTAAAACGGCTGTCGCTAATACTGCAAGTACTAGTTTTTTCATGATAATTCTCTTAAGTAATGAATTTTTTATTGCTTGTAGAATAGCAAACACAGTACCAATTTAAAATATTTGCTTTATATACCTTTATATTAAAAGGATGCGATAAGACGATAAACTTAGCAGGCAAACTAAGTTTATCCAAATACAATGCCCTGTTACACTATAGCCCTTGTTTTTAGTGATTGTTGAGTTTACACATGGACGCCTCAGCCTCGTCTTTTAATACCCGTATTTTATTGCCTTTATTAGCCAGTATCGTGGCGATTACTCCTTTGGCTATTGATATGTATTTGCCCGCCATGCTGGTAATTGCAAGCGATTTACAAACTAATATGCCAAATGTACAAATATCGTTGAGTATTTACTTAGCGGGTTATTCATTGGGGATGTTATTTTTTGGCCCTATTGCCGATCAAATTGGCCGCCGTAAGCTCGCACGTATTGGCTTAACCCTATTTGGCGCAAGCTCACTTGCACTCGCATTTACAACCGAAATCCATGCGTTTTGGACTATTAGAGCAGTGCAAGCATTTACCGGAGCGGCAGCAACCGTAGTCGTACCGGGTATTATTCGCCATATTTATCAGCAAAATACAGCTAAGGGAATGTCGTATGTGTCGATGATCATGATGGTAGCACCGTTAGTAGCCCCCTCTGTTGGTTCGTTTATTTTAGGATTTTCTGTTTGGTCAACCATATTTTTGGTTCTTGCTGGATATAGCTTTTTAATATTAGCGTTTGTACAAGTGTATTTAATAGATATACCTATTCATAAAAATGAGAAAAAAGGCCTCGCTCTGTTTTTTGATAGCTATAAAACAGTACTCAGTAATAAAGACGCACGTGCGGATATACTCAGTTCTATGTTTGTATCGTTTGGATTTTTTTGCTTTTTGACCTCAGTACCATTTATTTATTTAGATTTATATGAAGTGTCAGAACAGTTATTTGGTGTGTTATTTGCGTTTAATGTAATGGCGCTTATGTTTGGTAACTTTTTAAATACGCGAATTGTACCAAGGCTGGGCTCTCGAAAAATGCTCTATATTGGGCTTGTATGTGGGTTTGTATCGGGGCTTGCGCTGTTAACATTTAGCTTATTGCACTTATCACTTTATTATATTGTGGCTGCTATTGCGCCATTAATGATGAGTTTAGGTGTCACTGCAAGTAATGCTGATTCGCTAATATTGATGAAGTTTGAAAGAAACACAGGTACAGCAACGGCCGTAATTGGCACACTTCGTTTTGGTAGTGGTGCATTAGTTGGCCCGTTACTCGCCATTATGCATGCAAAAAGCGCAGTACCATTTTCAAGTTTAATGTTTAGTGCTGTGTTACTCACTATGCTCGTACAGCTAATTCACTATAAAAAAGACAAAAAAAATGCCTCAATATGAGGCATTTTTATCAAAGCTAATAACCTTAAATTAATTAAGCGTCAGCAGCTTTAGAAACCATAACCATTGCAGGGCGTAATAAACGACCATTCAATGTGTAACCTTTTTGCATAACAGCAAGTACTGTATTAGGTGTTACATCGTTACTTGGTTGAATTGACATTGCTTGATGAAAATCTGGATTAAACTGCTCACCTTGTGGGTTTACAATTTCAACACCAAATTTAGAAACAGCGTCATTAAAGCTCTTAACCGTCATATCGATACCTTCAAGCAACGGCTTTAGTGTCTCATTTTCTTTATCAGAAAATTCAATAGCACGTTCAAGGTTATCAATTACAGGTAGTAATTCGTTAGCAAATTTTTCTAGTGCAAATTTATGCGCTTTTTCTACATCTTGTGCTGCACGACGACGAATATTATCTACATCTGCTGCGGCACGAACAACACCGTCTTTTTGATCAGCAATTGTTTGCTTTGCAGCTTCAAGCTCTGCATATAACATCGCAATTTCTGCTTCAGGGCTTTGTTCTTGTTCTGCATGCTGATCAGCGGCTTCTACTGCTGCTTCTACATCAGCCTGCATTTTAGAAATTTCTTCGTTTAATTCTACTTCTTGCTCAGGGTTTTGTGTCTGCTCAGACATAAAATACGTGCTCCAATTCTTTACAACTGCGGTAATTATGGGGATTGAATAAAAAGATTCAAGAGTTAGATGCCTCAATTAATTTAAATTCTTGAATTATTTCTTCAATCTGCGCTGATTTAGGACAAATTATACAAAAACGGCTTTGATATTCTTGATTTTTAAAGTACGGCACGCTTATTACAATTAATTCATCGCACTCAGTAAAAGGTAATTTTTCGCTATTAAGTACCGATACACCATTTTTAAAAGCGAGTTTATCTTCTACATAATTTAAAAACGAAACACCAATATTTAAACTTTGTTCGCAGTCTATTTGTTTGTAGAGGTAATTTTCACCAACAACAATACTATTATCTGAGCCTAATTTTTGGCTTAGTTGTCGCGTCCATTGATTAAGCGAATCATGGCAATTTCGAGGCGCTGTATTTGCCATAGCTTGCATACGGTACAAACCTTCCATTAAGGTTTGTTGGCTAAATACAGTGTTCAACCAAGTGGCAAATTGATAACGAACAGAGTCTGACGAATCATGAGGTTTATCAATACAAATATTGTGACTCTGCCCTGCCCTATCTATTAATAAAATAAGCCAGTCGGTAGAATCAAAATCAAGCACTTCTACTCTAAACATTTGCTGTGAACTGGCTTGAGGTAAACCAACACAACAACATACTTGGTATTTTTGGCTCAAACCATGCGCTAGCTCAACGAGTTGTGACTGCTGTGGTTGCCAATAATTAGCAATATCAGCAAGCACAAAAAATTCGTCAAACCAATAATCAAACCCTTCATTTGTCGGCACTCGCCCTGCGGATGTATGAGGTGAATACAATAAGCCCACTTTTTCTAAGCGAGCCATAGCATTACGAACCGTAGCCGAACACACTGCCATGCCTTTGAGCTTGGCAATTTTTGTTGATGGAACAGGCAAGCCTTCACCATTACAGTACATGTTCATAACAGCTGAAAAAATTTGCTGATCTCGTGGGTTTAGTTTCATGGTATCTACATCTTGTTGCATGAAAGAGATATCGGGGCGTTTAGTTCTTTTTCAAGTCGTGCAGCTAACTCACTGCGAATAAAATTGAAGGTTTATAATATTGCTATAATCTGTATTTTCAAACACTTCTGTTTTGAGTTACTCTACTATTATTAAATCTCTTTGTGCGTACATTATGGACTCTCCTTTTAACACCATAGGCCTAATTGGCAAACCTAATCACCCGGGAGCCGCTGCTACCCTTCAGCGTTTACATACCTTTTTACTTGCGCTTGGCTTTGAGGTAATAGTAGAAAAACGCACAGGGAGTCAGTTAGACGATATTCCGCATGACAAACTTGTTAAGTTAGTCGACTTAGGTGAACAAGCCGATTTAGCCATTGTTGTAGGCGGTGACGGTAACATGCTTGGCGCAGCTCGCGTACTTGCGCGCTTTAACATTGCTGTAATTGGTGTAAATAGAGGCAACCTTGGCTTTTTAACTGATTTAAACCCCGAAGGGTTTGAAGCGAGCTTAGAGCAAGTACTCAGTGGTGAGTATCTTGAAGAAAAACGTTTTTTATTAGAAGTAGAAGTATATCGCCACAACGAATTAAAAAGTGCAAACTCAGCCGTTAACGAAGCGGTACTTCATGCCGATAAAGTAGCGCACATGATTGAATTTGAAGCTTTTATAAATAATGACTTTGTGTTTTCTCAGCGCTCCGATGGTTTAATAGTATCAACCCCGACAGGCTCTACGGCGTATTCACTTTCAGGTGGCGGTCCAATATTAACGCCAGAACTAAATGCTATATCGTTAGTACCTATGTTTCCTCATACCTTATCTAGCAGACCTTTAGTGGTAGATGCCGATAATGAAGTTCGTTTAAAGCTAAGCCTAGAAAATACAGATAGCCTACAGGTAAGCTGCGACAGCCACGTAGTGCTAGCCGTATTGCCCGGCGATGAGGTAGTAATTAAAAAAGCCGATAAACAATTGCGCTTAATTCATCCAAAAAATTACTCTTACTACAACGTTTTACGTACAAAACTGAATTGGGGTAGTCGTTTGTACTAATTTTATTGCCAAATTTAGTACTATAAAGCAAAATGGCGACTTAAAATAATAATCAACTAATTTAGGAACGAGTAGCAATGACTTATGTAGTATTCTTTGCTTTACTGCTATTAATTACACTTTTATACAGTTACCTCAAAATTGAGAGTAACCGTAAAAAAGCGATAGAAGCTAGAAAAAAGCTATTTAATGAACGTGTTTCGCATGTAAATACGCGCCTTAAAGCAAAGCTTAATGATCTACTTGATGCTAAAATAATTCGCCCAAAATACGTTCCTCGCATTCAAGCTATTGTAAATAATTTTTTTGTTGTTCAATCACATACAGACGAGAACTTGCAACAGCTTGAAGATACCGCCGACCTACTAATTAATACGTTGTCCAACGAGTTAATTAAAATCAATCAAACAAATATAATTCAACCATTGATTGATAATATACAGTACTTTGTATCTGAGTTGCCCCAGCAAGGAATTTTGTACAATAAGAGTTTTTATATTAATACATTACCTCCCCTCATTGCTCTGCTTAAAACCGAAGAAAGTATACAACCTACTGATATTGTTGATGATCAAATTGATGCATCTTCCCAAACTTCCGATACACAGTTTACTCAAGATGTAAGTGTTGCTTAAATAATAAAAAATTAATTTGCAAAAAACCAAAACACTGTATAAATTAACAGTTAATTGACTGGATGGATAAACAGTATGTTAATTGGTTTAGAAGTTAAAAATTTTGCAATCGTAAGTAATTTAAGCACCGAATGGCGCAGCGGTATGACTGCGATCACAGGTGAGACAGGTGCTGGTAAATCTATTGCTATTGATGCCCTATCGCTATGCTTAGGTGAGCGCGCTGAAGCATCAGCAGTTCGCCCAAGCTCTGATAAAGCGGAAGTATGTGCACAATTTGACTTAACAGATCTACCGCTTGCTCAAGCATTTTTAGAGCAACATATGCTAAGCACTTCTGACAACGAGTGCTTATTACGTCGTGTTGTTTGTAAAAATGGCCGTAGTAAAAGCTATATTAATGGTAGTGCAGTTACCGCATCACAATTAAAAGAACTTGGTCAATATTTAATATCTATTCATGGACAACATGCCCACCAATATTTATTAAAAGCTGAGCATCAGTTACAGCTTTTAGATGCCTATGCAGGGCATCACCACTTAGTAAACTCAGTAAATAAAAACTATAAACAGTTTGCTAACTTACAAAAAGAATTTAAACACTTAGAACAACAACAGCAGCAACAAGCAGCGCAAAAACAATTGTTAGAGTATCAAGTTGCTGAGCTTGATGAATTTGCATTACAAGAAAATGAGTTTGATTTAATTGAGGCTGAGCATTACAAACTAAGCAATAGCCAAACAATATTAGAATCGTGCCAACGTGAGTTACAACACTTATATGAAAGTGATGAGCAAAACGCTTGCTCATTACTACAGCACAGCGCTCAACAATTTACCGAACTGGCTCAATATGACGAAAGTTTAGCAAGCGTAGCTGCTATGCTTAGCGAAGCCGCTGTACAAGTTGAAGAAGCAAGCCGCGAAGTGCGCAATTACACTGAGCAAGCAGATTTAGACCCGGCACGCTTAGTTGAAGTAGAAAATAGGCTAAGTGGAGCGATGGATTTAGCGCGTAAGCATCATATAAAACCACAGCAGTTAGTTGAGTTTCATCAATCGATTGCTCAAGAACTTGAGTCAATAAGTAATAATAGTAATCGTCTGGAGCAGCTTGAGTCAGAAATAGAAAGCGCGTTACTTAGTTACAAGCAAACTGCTGATGAATTAAGTAAAAGCCGCTGCGAGTATGCTAATACACTTAACACACTAATAAGTGAAAGCATGGCTAACTTATCAATGGAAAACGGTGTTTTTGAAATAGCCTTAACTCAAGAGAGTAATCGTACACCAAACAGCCTAGGCTTTGATAATGTCTCGTTTTTAGTATCAACTAATCCGGGGCAACCACTTCAGCCATTAGCTAAAGTAGCATCAGGTGGTGAGCTTTCTCGTATAAGTCTTGCTATACAGGTAATTATTGCCCAAAAAGTAACAACCCCAACACTTATTTTTGATGAAGTTGATGTAGGTATTTCTGGCCCAACGGCATCTGCTGTAGGTAAGTTATTACGCCAATTAGGTAAATCAACTCAAGTAATTTGTGTTACTCATTTACCGCAAGTTGCCAGTAGTGCACATCAGCAATTTTTTGTAGCTAAAGAAATAGCACAAGGCGAAACGTTTACTCATATGCTGCCTTTAAATAAAGATGGCCGTATTAATGAAATAGCCCGTTTACTTGGCGGCGATAACATAAGCAAAACAGCTAAAGCAAATGCTAAAGAACTAATAATGGCTCACGCCTAATGTGTTAGTAAATAACGTCTTCAAGGATTAAATAATGCACAGTACTTTAGTTGATTTATGTATAATTTTAAGTTGGTTGTTATTAGTACTAAGCACCTGTTTAATTATATTTAGTAAATATAAACATACTTGTTTTAAACAACGTTTATTTAAGTTTTTAAATAGCTTTTTAGTTTTTCAACTAGTCGTTGTGGCCTATTACTTTACTAGCGAAAAAATAAATGGACTAAGTGATTTAGGTGTTAGTTATTGGGTTTTAATTACAATGCAGATTGCGTGTATTGTAATATGCTACATGAGCTTAAAACGCAGAAAGGCTAAAATAAGGCCATCCCTTGATTCGTTTTCAATGGATTAAAGTAAATAAACATTTAAAAAGAGCACGTTCTGTTCTTACCTTGCTCTTTTGCTTTATAAAGTAGTTCATCAGCATGCTTAATATCTAGGTCAATTGAGCGCTCAGCGTTTGCAGCTGTGATGCCAATACTTAGCGTTATATTTACACTATCTGAAAATAAGCTTACAGCTGAAGCTTTAAGGGCATTATGGATTTTTTTTGCAACGAGCTCGCCCTCATCAACGGTTACATTTGGAATCACAATTAAAAACTCCTCACCGCCCCAACGTGAAGCAATCGCATTTTGCGGAATATTATTTTCAAATGTTTTGGCTAAATGGATAAGAGCTTCATCGCCAAAATCATGGCCGAATTGATCATTAATTTTTTTAAAATTATCTACATCAGCTAATAATATTACAAACGGGATATTATTGTTTTTAAGCTCATTTTTAAAAGCTATAAGCTTATTCATAGTGAAACGACGGTTTGGCAGATTAGTGAGTGGATCTATAGTTGCTAAAAATTCATTTTTTTGGCTTAAAGCAATTAATTTACTGCTGTATTTTTCTCTTGAAAATTCGTAATAACCACTCAGCGATGCAACAATTATAAAAGCGAGTATGATTCTGACTGGAAACTGCTCTGGATTGTAGTCATATATATTAAATGTATCAGCGCAATAGAAACCGAGAACAATCGCCGATAAAAATAAAACAATATCAAACGTCCCTCGTTTAAGCCCTCGAATTGAATAAGTAACAGGAGACACTATAAATATCCATATAGGCCCTGTACCTTGTGCTCCTCCTGTAAGTACAAGATAAAACATCAGTGCATACAGGTTATATAAAATTACAGTTGCAGACTTCTCTACACCTCTGCCTATATTAAACGCAGATAAGTAAACAAACGAAGAAACAACCAAAGTAAATGCTAATAAATAGCTGCTGTTAATAAATGCTAAGCTAGCCATCGAAAACGTTGCTATAAAGCCTATTGAGGAAAAGAACCGAACAATGAGCTTCCTTTCTAAATTGTTTGAATATTCGTACATAATTTCTATTTATTTATTAATGTATAAAAGCAAACTTATAGATATAAAGTAAGCAAACCGTAAACAGCGTGCAATAATGAACCTACTTTATATTTAAATCAACTATTAAGGTTAGTAATTAGCACTGACAATTGTGCACTTATTTTTAGCCTCTTGCATTTATCTCAGGTAAGTACATTTTTACGATATTAAATTGCTTGGCACTAATACCATTTGCTAAATTATATAAGTACGCCCTTTCATTCCTGCAATAATCGAACTGACTGGTAGTCAAAAAATAATATAAACCTGCACAGTTAAAAATGGTAATAACTATTCTATGAATTGTGCCTGGATCGAGTAAACAACACATTAATCAATAAAAGTGCCGTTACAAAAAAATACACGCATTATACCAATCCGCGATAATACTCAATCAATTTCAAGGATTGAACTTGGCGCTAACTGCATTAAAACTTTCGAGATACGACTGCATGAATACAAAGCAATGTAGAGGTAATTACCGAGAACACCTAAGTAGCGAAACTTTAGCCTCATTATCGACATAATTTTGTTATCTCAAAATAGATCACTTAATTAAGCGAATTGGTATTAGAGTATATAAACGACATAGAAGAAAGAAGTGTCGATAACGTTTATATATATGAAACGAGCCCTGAAAGCCGCTTAGTAGATACCCAAAGAAATCGCATTTGGCTTATAAAGAACAACCCATAATAACAAAGCAGTTTCTCTGAAAGTTACTATATAAGGTTTCTACATGAAGTTACTAACAAAAGGTGTTGTTCAAGAAAGCCATACAAAAGGTGGTATAAATATAGCCCCATTTGTCACTAATTATGTTGACATTACATTTGGATAAAACAAATAAAAAAGCAAGCCACTTGGCTTGCTTTAAATATCGTTATTTTAACACGAAAAATTAAACTTTTAAGTAATCCATAATACCTTCTGCAGCGTTACGTCCTTCAAAAATAGCAGTTACCACTAAATCTGAACCACGTACAATGTCGCCACCAGCAAATATTTTAGGGTTAGTAGTTTGATGTGTAAACTCACCTTGCTCTGGTGCGTTAATACCGCCCCAGTTGTTTATTTCTACATCGTATTTTTCTAACCAATCCATTTTGTGAGGTTGGAAACCAAACGCCATAATAACTTGATCTGCTTCAATAACATGCTCTGAACCAGGTACTTCTTCAGCACGGCTTCTGCCTTTTGCGTCAGGTTCACCTAATTTAGTTTTAACCATTTTAACGCCGGTCACTTTACCTTTATCGTTCAATACAATGCCTTTAGGCTGAACGTTATACGTAAATATAACGCCTTCTTCTTTCGCATTTTTAACTTCACGTTTAGAGCCTGGCATATTTTCTTTATCACGACGATAAGCACACGTTACTTTTGCAGCATTTTGTCGAATAGACGTACGCACACAATCCATCGCTGTATCACCACCGCCAAGTACAACTACTTTTTGATTAGCCATATCAATACACGGTTGTTTTGTCTCGTCGTAGCCCATTACACGGTTCGTGTTACCAATCAAAAACGGCAATGCATCGTGAACACCCGCTGCATCTTCATTTTCAAGACCTGCACGCATACTCTGATACGTACCAACCCCTAAAAACACAGCGTCGTAATCAGCTAAAATTTGATCAAGTGTAATATCAACACCTACTTCAACATTTAACTTAAATTCTACGCCCATTTCAGTGAAAATTTCACGGCGCTTTTGCATTACTGATTTTTCAAGTTTAAAAGAAGGAATACCAAATGTGAGTAGTCCACCTATTTCTGGGTGACGATCAAACACTACTGGTTTAACGCCATTTCGCACTAAAATATCAGCACACCCTAAACCTGCAGGGCCCGCACCAATAATGGCTACTTTTTTGTCAGTCCATGTTACATAAGACATATCAGGCTTCCAGCCCATTTTAAATGCCTCATCAGTAATGTATTTTTCAATATTGCCAATTGTAACCGCACCAAACTCTTCATCGAGCGTACACGAGCCTTCACACAAGCGGTCTTGTGGGCAAACACGCCCACAAACCTCTGGTAAGCTATTTGTACGATGAGAAAGCTCAGCCGCCTCTATAATACGGCCCGTGCGTATTAACTTTAACCATTGTGGAATGTAGTTATGTACTGGACATTTCCACTCACAGTATGGGTTACCACAATCTAAACAACGGTCAGCTTGTGAGTTAACCTGATTCTCTGAAAAGGGTTCGTAAATTTCTACGAAAGATTTTTTACGTGACGAGATTGGTTTTTTGCGTGGGTCTACACGCTGCACGTCTATAAATTGATATACATTTTCGCTCATACTGCCCCCTTATTGCGCCTGAACACGTAGTTCGGCACTACTGCGAGCGCGATGCCCGAGTAAACTTTTTACGTCACTTGATATTGGTTTTACTAATTTGAACATCGGTAAGTACAATTCAAAGTTAGCCAAAATACTTTCTGCTCTGCACGAACCCGTAAGCTCTAAATGCTCAGCAATTAAGCCGCGTAAATGTTCTTGATGCGACGTTAATTCGTCTAGTGTTACTATTTCGACAAGCTCTGGATTAATGCGTTTTTCAAAATCATTTCGCTCATCTAAAATATAAGCAAAACCACCTGTCATACCCGCGCCAAAGTTAACGCCTACATTGCCCAGTACACATACAACGCCGCCCGTCATGTATTCACAACAGTTGTCACCTACACCTTCAACAACCGCTTGCACACCCGAGTTACGAACTGCAAAGCGCTCGCCTGCACAACCTGCAGCAAACAGTTTGCCGCCTGTTGCACCGTATAAACATGTGTTGCCTGCAATTGTGGCTTTGTGACTTTCGAACGACGAGCCAAGTGGTGGACGAATAACTAACTTGCCACCCGCCATGCCTTTACCTACGTAATCGTTTGCATCGCCAACCAGTGTCATTTCAAGGCCACCGGCATTCCAAACACCAAATGATTGACCCGCAGTACCATGTAGCTCAATTGCTACAGGATCTGCCGCCATACCTTGGTTGCCATATTTATCAGCAATATAGCCAGAAAGCATTGCACCTACCGATCTGTCCGTATTACAAATACGACTTACTAGTGAAATACCGCTTGAAGCATCAATTGCTTCTTGCGCCTTAGCAAGTAGGCTCTCATTAAGTTTTCCTAAATAATGTGAGCTATTAGGCGCACTGCAATAAAGTGTTTCACCTGTTGGGTTATTAGGCTGAGCAATTACGGAAGATAAATCAATTTTCTTCTGTTTTGCTGTTTTGCCTTCAATTGCTTCAAGTAAATCTAAACGACCGATTAAATCAGTTAAATTTACAACACCCAAGCTTGCCATGATTTCACGTGCTTCTTGCGCTATAAACTTAAAGTAGTTCATCGCCATTTCTGGTAAGCCGTGGTAATGCTTTTGACGAAGTGTTTCGTCTTGTGTTGCAACACCGGTCGCACAGTTATTTAAATGGCAAATTCGTAAGTATTTACAACCAAGCGCAACCATTGGGCCGGTACCAAAGCCAAAGCTTTCTGCACCTAAAATTGCCGCTTTAATTATATCTAAACCCGTTTTTAAGCCACCATCTGTTTGCAAGCGAATACGATGACGTAGTCCATTTTCAACAAGGGCTTGCTGCGTTTCTGCAAGTCCTAGTTCCCATGGGCTACCTGCATATTTAACTGAAGTAAGTGGGCTTGCGCCTGTACCGCCGTCGTAGCCAGAAATAGTAATTAAATCGGCATACGCTTTAGCAACACCCGTTGCAATGGTTCCTACGCCTGGTTCTGAAACCAGTTTTACAGAAATTAGCGCTTTAGGGTTTACTTGTTTCAAATCGAAAATTAGCTGCGCTAAATCTTCAATTGAGTAAATATCGTGATGTGGTGGTGGCGAAATTAACGTAACACCGGGAACCGAATAACGAAGCTTAGCAATATATGGGGTTACTTTTTCACCCGGTAATTGACCGCCTTCGCCTGGTTTTGCACCTTGCGCTACTTTAATTTGAATAACGTCAGCACTGCGTAAGTAATGCGGCGTTACGCCAAATCGACCTGAAGCGACTTGCTTAATACGCGAGTTTTTCTCGGTACCATAACGCAGCTTATCTTCACCGCCTTCACCAGAGTTTGAACAACCACCTAAGCGGTTCATTGCAATTGCTAGAGCCTCATGCGCTTCTGGCGATAATGCACCAATACTCATTGCTGCTGAATCGAAACGCTTGTATAGGTTTTCTGCAGGCTCTACATCATCGATGCTAATGCCTTGCTCTGGAATTTTAAGCGCAAGCATGTCACGTAAAGTGGCAATAGGACGCGTATTAACAAGTTTTGCATATTCACTGTAATCACTATATTCACCAGAACGAACTGCTTTTTGCAGGGTTTGGATTACATCAGGATTATAAGCATGATACTCGCCGCCATGTACGTACTTAAACAAGCCGCCGTGGCTTAATAATTTACGCTTACTTAGAGCGAGTTTGTGTAAGCTTTGCTGATCGTCATCAAAGTCGGTAAAGCATGCGCCCTGTATGCGACTTGCCACACCTTTAAAGCACATTTGTACAATAGCGTCAGATAAACCAACCGCTTCAAACAACATTGAGCAGCGATATGACGCAACCGTACTTATGCCCATTTTAGACATGATTTTGTATAAGCCCTTGTTAATGGCTTTACGGTAAGCAAGAGTTACTTCGCAATACGACTTATTAATAATTTTGCTGTCGCTCATCGCAACTAACGATTCATACGCAAGGTATGGATAAATTGCCGTAGCACCAAAGCCTAATAACACAGCAAACTGATGCGCATCACGCACGCTACCGGTTTCAATGATAATGTTTGATTCACAGCGAAGATTGTTATCAACTAATCGTTTTTGTACCGCACCTACAGCCATAGCCGCTGGAATCGGCAAATTTGCTTCATCAAAGTTACGGTCAGTTAAAATAAGCATGATACAACCAGCGGCTGCTTTTTCTTGTGCTTGGTCACAAATACGCGTTACCGCATTTTCTAAACCTTCTTCAACTGTGTAGGTAATATCAATTTTACAGTAGCTGTAATGCGCTTCATCAGCATTTAATAGCTGCTGCATGTCTGCGTACATTAAAATTGGCGTATCAAACTGTAGGCGCTTAGCATGGCCTGTTGTTTCGTTAAATACGTTTTGCTCACTACCAATACATGTCGCAAGCGACATTACATGATTTTCACGCAGTGGATCGATAGGTGGGTTTGTTACTTGCGCAAATTTTTGGCGGAAGTAATCATACAGCGAACGATGCCCTTCACTAAGCACTGCAAATGGCGTGTCATCACCCATTGAGCCGGTTGCTTCTTGGCCGTTTTCACCCATTACACGAATAACGCTATCAAGCTCTTCGTTGGTATAACCAAACATTTTTTGATATTTAGCTAGCGTTTCGTCATCAAATGAGCGATTACCGGCGTCTTGTTCAGTAAGCTCTTCAAATGGAACTAAACGCTTAACGTTCTCCTCAAGCCATGACTTGTAAGGATGGCGAGACTTTAAATCTTGATCGATTTCATCTGAGTGCCAAATTTTGCCAAGCTTAGTATCAATAACTAATAATTCACCTGGACCAACACGGCCTTTTTCAACTACTTCATCGGCAGTGTAATCCCAAATACCCACTTCTGATGCAAGCGTAATAAAGCCATCTTGTGTAATTACATAACGCGCTGGGCGAAGTCCATTACGGTCAAGGTTACAAGCCGCAAAACGACCATCCGACATAACAATACCTGCCGGGCCATCCCATGGTTCCATATGCATAGAGTTAAAGTCGTAAAATGCACGTAAATCGTCGTCCATTGCACGGTTTTTCTGCCATGCAGGTGGTACGAGCATACGCATAGCGCGGAATAAATCCATGCCACCAGCTAAAAATAGCTCAAGCATATTATCTAGGCTTGATGAATCAGAGCCGGTTTCGTTTACAAACGGTGCTGCGCTTTGTAAATCAGGAATAAGCGGTGACGCAAACTTATATGAGCGTGCGCGTGCCCACTGGCGGTTACCTTCAATAGTATTAATTTCACCATTGTGTGCTAAATAGCGGAAAGGTTGAGCTAAAGGCCAACGCGGCTGAGTATTAGTAGAAAAGCGCTGATGGAAAACACAAATCGCACTCGTCATACGAATATCAGCTAAATCTAGGTAAAAATTTGGTAAATCTGCAGGCATCATTAAGCCTTTATAGATAGTTACCAAACCAGATAGACTTGCGATATAGAAAGCTTCGTCATCAACAATGCGTTTTTCAGCGCGGCGGCGTGCTACATATAAGCGACGCTCTAAGTCTTTAGAACGCCAACCTTCTGGCGCGCTAACAAAAATTTGTTCAAAACCTGGTAATTGCTGTACAGCAATAGGACCCAGCATAGATGGGTCAGTTGGCACAACGCGCCAACCTAAAATATTTAACGTTTCTTTTTCTAATTCTTCGCTAAGTATTTGTTTTGCAGCTTGCGCTAAAACAGGGTCTGAATTTAAAAATATCATACCCACTGCGTAGTTTTTGCCTAAGTGCCAGTTATGTTCACTAGCAATAGCACGGAAAAAGCTATCTGGTTTTTGTAATAATAAACCACAGCCATCACCTGTTTTACCATCGGCAGATATACCACCACGGTGCTGCATGCGATCAAGCCCCGTAATAGCAGTACGAATAAGCCTATGACTAGCTTGACCATTAACTTGGGCTATTAAGCCAAAGCCACAATTTTCTTTTTCTAACTTTGAGTCGTATAACATAGACCCCTCCCCTTGCTGCACTGTTAGCGTGGATGAACTGCTCGACGATTTGCTAACAGACGGACAAAACTAGCCTCTATCTTAAATAGAGTCAATAGCACTTTGAATACATATTCACATTCTTGAATATTTCTCACTTCATAGCAAGATTTCTTTTTATCATTATTTTTAACATTTAGCGTTATTTTAACCACTATTTTTTCATGACACTGGTGTCAAGTTTAACATATTGTAAAAAACACGAGTCTCCAGCGTGCCAGCTTACGTAAACGTAAAGGCAACCGAAAGTGAATAAGTATTCAGCGCTAGAGAGGCTATTCAGTTAACATTTAGATAGTTTTATGCCATTTCATTACTTTAATGGCTTAACATCCCCGATTATTGCTGCTCATTAGTATAGTTATGAAAGTTCATGTCATTTTTTGTACGTTAATAGTGAATTTTTATTTAAAACTATGTCCGATGCGGACACATAAACTGTCCGCGGACATAAATTTCAATAACAAAAAAATAAAATCACTTAAATATCAAGGCCATAATAGTTGGCATATTAATCGTATAGCTATATATATAATCGCTAATTGGAATTACTATGTTTACTCTAAGCTTATTTTTACTCTCTCCTATTGCCGCTATTTGCACAGCAGCTTTATTACTGCTGTGCGAAAAATACATAAAAGCAATTTAGGGGAAATTAAATGATTAAAGATACCAGCGCACAAGACGTACAGGTAAAGGCACCTATAAGCTATAAAAAATACGCGATGATCACTGCGATTGTTTTCATTGTAGTCTCTGCAATTGCTTATATTTTTTTAACTAACCATAGCGCTAAAAGCTCTATTAGCCGCTCAAAAGTACAGATTGCAAAAGTACATGTTAAAGCGCTCATTCGAGACATTGCCGCCAGTGGTAAAATTGTTGCTGCTAATGCCCCTAAAATCTACAGTCCAGAACGGGGATTTATAGATTTAAAAGTAAAGGCCGGCGATACAGTAAAGCAAGGCAACACACTTGCCCTGCTGCAAAGCCCTGAGTTAACTAATGAATTAAAGCAACAGGAGTCTGTACTTAAAAGACTTGAAGGCGAACAGCAAAGGCAGCATTTGCAAGCAAGACGCCAAACACTCACCTTAAATAAAACACTCGATATGGCACAAGTCGAGCTTAACGCCGCTGAGCGCGAAAATCGTCGCGCACAGTTATCAATACAAAAGCACTTAATTAGCCAAATTGATCTAGAAAAAGCAGTTGATGATTTATCCCGAGCTAAGCTCTCCTATAAGCATGCGCAGCAAGAGGTATTGCTTGCCAAAGACACGCTCACTTTTGAACTACAAGCTGCTAAAAGTGATGTGACCCGCCAACAACTTATTGTTGATGACTTAATCCGAAAAGTAAGCAACCTATCTATTAAGGCTACCGTTACAGGGATCGTGGGTAACCTATTAGTGCAACAAAAAGCCGCAGTGACGCAAAGCCAACCTCTTATGACTCTCGTCGACTTAAGTAATTTTGAAGCCGAACTCCAAGTTCCTGAAAGTTACGCAAACGAATTAGGGCTCGGTATGGAAGTAGAGCTTAAGTTAGGCAATGAAACAGTGATGGGGAATTTATCCGCCATATCACCAGAAGTTAATAATCGTGAAGTAATAGCACGCGTCCGGTTTAAAGGTGTTACTAACAACATTCGTCAGAACCAACGCTTAACTGCACGTATTTTACTCGACAACCGAGAAGGTGTAATGCAAGTAAAGCGTGGTGCATTTATGCAGCAAGGCGGAATTATAGCTTATAAAGTCGATGGCAATATCGCAAAGCGTATACCTATTACAATAGGCGCCACCAGCATTAATGCGGTTGAGCTTTTAAGCGGTGTTAAAGAAAACGATGAAATTATTATTTCAAGCTACAGCGACTTTAAGCAAGCCGATACGATTTTATTAAATTAAACAGACGTTCTCAACCAACGCTAAAAATAATTAGGAACAACCATGTTACAAATGAACAATGTAAGTAAGGTATACCAAACAGAAATGGTACAGACCCATGCGCTTCGAGACTTTAACCTGCAAGTAAACGAAGGCGAATTTATTGCTGTTACCGGTCCTAGCGGCTCAGGAAAAACAACCTTTTTAAATATTGCAGGTATGCTCGAGCCTTTTAACGAAGGTGAGTACCTGTTAGATGGCGTTAATGTTGGCAGCCTAAACGATAACCAACGTGCTGATTTACGTAATCAAAAAATTGGCTTTATATTCCAAGGCTTTAATTTGATCCCCGATTTAAATTTATATGAAAACATAGAAGTTCCTCTTCGCTACAGAGGGATTAAAGCAAATGAGCGAAAACGTCGAATTGAACAATGCCTTGAACAAGTTGGTTTAGCATCTCGCGCTAAACACTTACCTCAACAACTCTCTGGTGGCCAGCAACAACGTGTGGCAATAGCCCGTGCGCTTGCCGGTGAACCTCGTTTTTTACTTGCCGATGAGCCAACAGGTAACCTTGACAGCTTAATGGCTCGCCAAGTTATGGAGTTACTTGAGCAAATAAATCGCGACGGTGCCACTATTGTAATGGTAACGCATGATAGCGAATTAGCCCGCCGTGCTCCGCGTAATATTCAAGTAGTTGATGGACAACTTGCCGACTTTACGCTTTATCAGGGCGCGCAAACTATAAAAACAGCATCGGGAGTTTAACTAATGTTTATTCATTATTTAGATTTAAGTTGGCGCAGCTTCAAGCGCACCCCACTGGTTAGCTTTTTAATGGTACTTGCCATTGCGATAGGTATAGGCATAACAATGACCAGCCTAAGTGTTTACCACATGATGTCGGCCGATCCTATCCCAGAAAAAAGCAGCCAACTTTACAGTGTGCAACTACAAACAATGGACGACGGTAGTACGTGGCGGACAGAAGATAACGTGCCACTACAACTTACCTATCAAGATGCAGAGAACTTATTAAAGGCACCCTCTTTAGATAGGAAAGTGGCCATGATGCGTACCGGCTTTTCGGTTTATCTGGACTCCGACAAAATAAAACCTTTTATTGGCAGTGCCCGCATGACAACGCCAGACTTTTTTAGCATGTTTAATTTGTCATTTTTATATGGCGGAACGTGGAGCACAGAGCAAGAAAATTCAGCCGCACCCGTTGTAGTTATTACACAAGAGCTAAACGACAAGCTATTTGCAGGAAAAAACTCCGTTGGAGAGCTAATTTACTTAGATGATGGCAGCTATCAAGTAGTTGGCGTTGTTAAGCACTGGCCTCTGAATATTAAATATTATGATTTAAATAACGGCGCATTTAATCAAGCCGAAGATTTATTTATGCCTTTTAGTTTAATTAAAGCAAAAGAGCTCGTTAGTTGGGGTAATAGCAATGGTTGGAAGCACGAAAACACGCCAACCTTTGCCGATAAACTGCAATCGGAGCAAGTATGGATCCAGTTTTGGGCAGAGCTAAATACGCTAGAGCAAAAACAAGCCTATCAAAATTACTTATTAGCCTACATGCAAGAGCAGCAAAAGCGTGGTCGATTTAATCGTAAACAACTGGAGTATAAACTTCGCGATGTAAACCAATGGATGCAGTACAACAACGTCGTCACCGAAGACAATAAAATTTTAGTGGGCTTGAGCTTTATGTTTTTAGGTGTCTGCTTAGCCAATATTTTAGGTTTACTTTTAGCTAAATTTTTACGCCGAGCACCAGAGGTCGGTGTAAGGCGCGCATTAGGTGCAAGTAAAAGACAAATATTTTTACAGCACTTAGTTGAGGTCGCCATGCTTGGCTTTATAGGTGGCCTACTTGGAATTGTAATAGCACAACTTGGCTTAATGGGCGTAGGGCAAAGCTACGACTACTATGAAAACTTAGCGACTATGGATTTAACCATGCTATTGAGCGCCCCATTAATTGCAATTACAACCTGTATTTTTGCTGGTTTGTACCCTGCTTGGTTAGTGTGCAAAACCAATCCTGCTATTTATCTTAAGAGCCAGTAAGGGAATACCACAATGTTAGAAATAAAACCTATATTTAATGCCTTATGTCGCTCAAAGGTAGGCGCTGTTTTACTGCTAATTCAAATTGCAATCACCACGGCAATTGTCAGTAATGCTGCATTTATTATTCAAGATAGAATTAGCTATTTAAACCAAGAAACAGGCTACCCTGAGCAAGATATATTTAAGTTTAATGTAATGACTTTTGGAAAGGATATTAACTTAAGTCAACAATTTGAGCTTGATGAAACCATGATCAGAGAAATGCCAGGCGTAGTCGATGCAGCGCTAAGCAGTAGCATCCCGCTATCCGGCGGTGGTAGTGCCTCTAGTTTTAATTTAAAACCAGCTCCTCAAGAAGGCCTAAGTGTCAGGACCGCTTATTTTTTTATAGATGACCACGCAATTAATACCTACGGCGTTAACTTAATTGCTGGGCGAAATTTTACCGAAGATGAAGTGCTTGTAACAAATGAAATTACGCAAGAGCGCACCAATGTCACTATAGTCACTAAAGCCCTACTTGATGAGCTATATCCTGAGGGAAATGGTTTAGGGGAAATAGTTTATTTTGGCGACATACCACTTAAAATTATTGGCGTGATTGAAAAGATGAAAGGCCCGTGGCTTAAAGACAGTAAACCCGATAATCTTGCGTTTATTCCTTATATTAAAGCAGCAAGCTATGCACAAGTAGCCGTTCGTACTAAGCCTGGTCAGCGAGCAGCTGTAATGAAAGAAATAGAAAATGCTATGCTCGAAAATTACAGCAAACGCGTTATTAACAACATTAAAGGGCTTGATGAATTAAAAAATGAGTATACCGCTCAAGATCGCCTTATGATGCGCATGCTCATAGTATTAATCACTATTTTAGTGCTTATAACCGCTCTCGGTATTTTTGGCTTAACCTTATTTAATATTAGCAAACGTACTAAGCAAATTGGTACACGCAGAGCACTTGGCGCAAGAAAGTTAGCTATTGTTAGCTACTTTTTAGTAGAAAATGCATTAATTTGTAGCCTAGGTTTAGCCTTAGGTGTAGTAACAGCAATACTACTTGGGAAAATGTTAATGCAGTATTTTTCTGTAGCCGCACTACCGCCAAGTTATATAGCCGTTACCGCCATTGCCGTATTTTTAATGAGTTTACTTGCAGTATTAGCGCCGGCTAAACGCGCTGCAAATATTTCGCCCAGTATCGCAACTCGCACTATTTAATAATATGTAAATCACTATGCTACACTGCTTAGTAAGGCAGTGTAGCCATTAAAAAATTATAAAAATAACCTATGACTCATAAAATACTCATTGTTGATGATAACCAAGCAGTACTCGACGCACTTTCATTGTTGCTCGAGATCCACGATTTTTCGGTTGTTACTGCAACAAATCCATTTGATGCTTTGCAAATAGTTCGCTATCAACGAATTGAGCTTGTAATTCAAGACATGAACTTTACCAGTGACACCACCTCTGGCGAAGAAGGTAAAGCGTTGTTTTATGAACTACGAGAAATAAACCCACACCTACCTATTATACTTATTACAGCCTGGACCGAACTTGCCACCGCCATTGAGCTTGTAAAAGCAGGTGCTGCTGATTACTTACCAAAACCCTGGGATGATGCAAAACTACTAGTTTGTATCGGTAACTTAATAGAGCTAGGCAGTGCTAAAAAAATAGTGGCGACACATAATCGCCATCAACAAGAACGTGAAGGTACATTTAAAAGCGCAGACCTTGCTGGGCTAATATTTAAAAGTACTGCGATGGAACGACTGGTTACTATGGCGCTTCAAGTGGCTAAATCTGATATATCTGCATTAATTACAGGCCCTAATGGGAGTGGTAAAGAGTGTATTGCGCATATTATTCAAAAAAACTCCCCGCTTGTATCGCAGCCTTTTATTAAGGTAAACGCAGGTGCACTACCGCAAGAACTTATAGAGGCCGAACTTTTTGGCGCTGAAGCCGGAGCATATACGGGGATAACCAAACAACGTATTGGTCGATTTGAAGCAGCTGATGGCGGTACGTTATTTTTAGATGAAATTGGTAATTTACCACTTTCAGGACAAATAAAATTACTACGCGTACTACAAACCGGCGAGTTTGAACGTTTAGGCTCAACACAAACACGAAAGGTAAATGTGCGGGTTATATCGGCCACTAACGAAAACTTACTACAAGCAATTCAACAAGGTCGATTTAGGGAAGACTTATATTATCGCCTTAATGTAATTGAGCTCAATGTGCCTGCCCTAAGTGAAAGACAAGATGATGTTTTAGCACTTATTAGCCATTTTTTACCTCACCGAGAGCTGACTATAAACACAGAGCAAGCACTTCAACATTACAAATGGCCGGGTAACGTTCGAGAGCTAGAAAACGCTTGTAAACGCGTAGCGGTACTAAAACCTACAGGTGCGCTTACAGTCGATGACTTTGTACTTTCGTCACAGGTCTCTTCCCAACAAAAAGCAGAGCCGACCAAACAGGAAATAGAACATGCAATGCGCGCTCATCAAGGTGTTATAGCCAAAGTGGCCCGTGAATTTGGTTTAAGCCGACAAGCACTTTATCGTCGATTACAAAAAATGGGTATTGATTATTAATGCCAAACATTATTAGCCACTTTACCCTAAGCCAAAAGGTTGTGTTAATTTGCGCACTTTGTAGCGCGCTGCCTGTTTTTATTATTGCCGCACTTAGTGGTTTTGATATGTACTACACTCTGTTTTTAATATTACTAACGCTTGCATTTAGCACCTTGCTTTCAAGAGCTCTCACCAAACCAATAAAGCTTGGCATGCAATCGCTCGAAACCGGGTTGCTTAATTTTAAAGATGGTGAGCTCTCCAGCTTACTAGCGTATAAAAGTAATGATGAACTTGGAAAACTATGCCGACTTTATAATCAAACCGCTAAACAGCTTCGCCAAGAAAAACAATGGATTTACCAGCGCGAGTTAATGCTTGATAAAGTATTGCAAAGCTCGCCGCAAGCGTTATTACTGGTCAATGATAATAATACGGTGGTATTTAGTAATTTAATTAGCCGTAGTTTATTTAATAGCGCAACCCGCCTTGAAGGTATGCAGCTAAGTAAATTACTCGAAAATTCCCCTCTGCAATTAATAGCAGCTATTGAGCATGGTGTTGATGGCCTCTTTAATATAGAAATAGAGAATCAAGACTCGCAAACTTGGCATTTAGCTACCGGGGAGTTTTTACTCAATAACCAAAAGCATCATTTATATATATTTAAACAATTAACCCGTGAGCTTAGTCGCCAAGAAGTTGCCGTGTGGAAAAAGGTAATACGCATTATCAGCCACGAATTGAATAATTCACTCGGCCCTATGTCGTCCATGTTACACAGCGCACAATTGCTCGCAAATAAAGTCGATGAGCCCCGCCTTGCCCGTGTATTTGCAACTATTGATGAGCGAATTAGTCATTTAACTGAATTTGTACAAGGCTATGGCAAGTTTGCTAAATTACCTCAGCCACAAAAAACACGGATTAACTGGCAAAACACACTCAATAATTTAAAAAATCACTGGCAATTTAGCTACGAAATAAAAAATTCACACAATGAATTACAAGCTGATCAAGCCCAACTCGAGCAGCTGCTCATAAACTTATTAAAAAATTCACACGAGTCAGGCTCCAACGCCAATGAAATACATATTCAGGTCGAATTTGTGCCCCAAGCTTGTGTTATAAATGTGAGTGACTGCGGCAAAGGAATGAGCGAGCAAGTAATGGCAAATGCTTTAGTGCCCTTTTATTCAACAAAAAGTACGGGAAGTGGTTTAGGGCTAGCCTTATGCAGAGAAATAGCAGAAGCGCACCAGGGGCATATAAGTTTACACAACAAAATAGAGGGCGGCTTAAACGTACAAGTGAGCCTTCCTTATTCGTAAATTCACAAAAATTAAAAACAACAAAGCCACTTAAAAAGTGGCTTTGTGTTTAAAGAGCTTAATAACCTGATAGCAGGTTGAGTAATAAATTACTCTGCGTCAGCTTCTTTATATTTAGCAGCAGTTTCTGTAATTAACGGCTGTAATTCACCGCGTTGAAACATTTCGATAATAATGTCACAACCACCAACTAATTCGCCATCTACCCATAATTGCGGGAATGTTGGCCAATTTGCGTATGCTGGAAGCTCAGCACGAATGTCTGGATTAAGTAAAATATCAACGTATGCAAATGGTTCACCACATGACATTAACGCTTGCGATGCTTGTGAAGAAAAACCACAATTTGGTAATTTTGGTGACCCTTTCATGAAAAGGATTATTGGGTTTTCTGAAATTTGCTGTTTAATTTTATCAATGGTTTCCATCTACAACCTCAAAGTAACGATAGCTAAATATATTTAGGTCTTGAAAATAACTCATCGTGACCACAAATATATAACTTAAAATGGGCAAATAAAGCCGCAATTGAAATAGTCTTTCGCAATAGCATTGCTGTTTGCTTAAACTTGAGTAAAATACTCAACAATTATAGTAACACTATATTACCGCTTGGTATAGGTAACTGGTCTGTTTCAACAGGCATTACGTATTACCAAATGGACTATCAACCAAAGAAGATGGAGATAAAAAAATGGCATTTGAACTACCGTCACTACCATATGCAATCGACGCACTTGAGCCACATATTTCAAAAGAAACACTAGAGTTTCACCATGGCAAACACCACAACACTTACGTGGTTAAGCTTAATGGTTTAATCCCTGGTACTGAGTTTGAAAACAAATCTCTAGAAGAGATCGTATGTTCATCAGAAGGCGGCGTATTTAACAACGCAGCACAAATCTGGAACCATACTTTTTACTGGAACAGCTTATCTCCAAACGGCGGCGGCGAGCCTACTGGCGCAGTTGCTGATGCAATCAACGCTAAATGGGGTTCTTTTGATGCGTTTAAAGATGCATTAAATGACAAAGCAGTAAATAACTTTGGTTCAAGCTGGACGTGGTTAGTTAAGCTTGCTGATGGTTCACTAGACATCGTTAATACATCTAACGCTGCTACACCATTAACTGATGATGGCGTTACTCCAATCCTTACAGTGGATTTATGGGAACACGCTTACTACATTGATTACCGTAACGTTCGTCCAGATTACCTTAAAGGTTTTTGGTCGCTTGTTAACTGGGAATTCGCGAACGCTAACTTCGCTTAATTAGCCTTTAAACGCTAATGTAAAAAAGACGCTTAGGCGTCTTTTTTTGTTTGTTGTTTATCACACCTAAGCGCCTCATCATTTAATAAAACGCTTTTAGTAACATGATCTTTTTTCACTTAAATTTTTAATTTTATTGCACAAAAATACACATTCGTGACTAGACTTTAAAAGGTAAGCACCTTTTTACAGCGGGTTTCGGAGGTTATTATGACGATTTTTGAGCATTACCAAGCACGATACGAAGCGGCACAGGAAGAAGAATACAGTATCGCTGAATTTCTTGAGATTTGTAAAACCGATAAGTCTGCCTACGCCAGCGCACCAGAACGCCTACTCATGGCAATTGGCGAACCAAACATGGTAGATACCGCAACGGATGCACGACTAAGCCGGTTATTTTCTAATAGAGTAGTTGCACGCTACCCTGCCTTTGCTGATTTTTATGGTATGGAAGACGCCATTGAGCAAATAGTCTCTTATTTAAAACACGCCGCCCAAGGGCTTGAAGAATGCAAACAAGTACTTTATTTACTTGGACCTGTTGGTGGGGGTAAATCATCCATTGCTGAAAAACTAAAATATTTAATGCAACAAGTGCCTATTTATTCAATTAAAGGCTCTCCGGTAAACGACCATCCTCTTGCATTATTTGACCCAATAGAGGACGCCGAGGTACTTAAGCAAGAATACGGTATTAAACCGCGCTACTTAAAAACCATTATGTCCCCTTGGGCTGGCAAACGCTTAAAAGAATTCAATGGTGATATTAGCCAGTTTAGAGTGGTTAAGCGCTACCCCTCAATTTTAAACCAAATAGGCATTGCCAAAACCGAACCTGGAGATGAAAACAACCAAGATATTTCGGCGCTAGTGGGCAAGGTCGATATTCGCCAGCTTGAGCACTTTGCTCAAAACGATCCTGATGCATACGCCTACTCTGGCTCTTTATGTTTAGCTAACCAAGGGCTGATGGAATTTGTAGAAATGTTTAAAGCGCCTATTAAAGTGCTGCATCCTTTACTTACCGCCACCCAAGAAGGTAACTACAACGGAACAGAAGGCATTAGTGCTCTGCCCTTTAATGGCATGATCCTCGCTCACTCTAATGAGTCTGAGTGGCAAACCTTTAAAAACAATAAAAACAACGAAGCATTTTTAGACCGTGTTTATATTGTAAAAGTACCTTACTGCTTACGTGTAACTGAAGAAATTAAAATTTACGACAAATTACTTGAGCACAGCGAGCTATACAACGCGCCATGCGCACCAGGTACACTTAAAACATTGGCGCAATTTACGACGCTATCACGTTTAAAAGATCCAGAAAATTCAAGTATTTATTCTAAAATGCGGGTATACGATGGCGAAACTCTAAAAGACACCGACCCTAAAGCAAAATCGTATCAAGAGTATCGTGATTACGCAGGTGTTGATGAAGGTATGACGGGGCTCTCTACTCGCTTTGCGTTTAAAATTTTATCCCGCGTGTTTAACTTTGATACCACAGAGGTTGCCGCAAACCCAGTGCATTTGTTCTATGTGCTTGAGCAACAAATAGAGCGCGAACAATTTTCAAGCGAAATAGAAGAGCGTTATTTAAGCTTTCTAAAAGGCTATTTAATTCCGCAATATGTAGAATTTATAGGTAAAGAACTGCAAACCGCTTATTTAGAATCGTATTCAGAGTACGGGCAAAACATTTTTGACCGTTATGTTATTTATGCTGACTTTTGGATACAAGACCAAGAATATCGCGACCCTGATACGGGACAACTATTTGACCGCGAGGCACTTAATGCCGAACTTGAAAAAATAGAAAAGCCAGCAGGTATTTCTAACCCTAAAGATTTTCGTAATGAAATAGTGAACTTTGTATTGCGTGCCCGTGCGCATAACAACGGTAAAAACCCACTATGGACAAGCTACGAAAAACTACGCACGGTGATTGAGAAAAAAATGTTCTCTAATACCGAAGATTTACTCCCTGTTATTTCGTTTAATACTAAAACGTCTGCAGAGGATCAGCAAAAGCACGAAGACTTTGTGAACCGTATGGTCGAAAAAGGCTATACACAAAAACAAGTTCGCTTGCTTTCTGAGTGGTATTTACGGGTTAGAAAATCGCAATAACCTTCATAGTCGTAGTATATAGGAGGTCAATATGGCGCATTTTATAGATAGGCGTTTAAACGGTAAAAACAAAAGTACGCTTAATCGCCAGCGCTTTATTAGGCGCTATAAAAAGCAAATTAAAGAAGCAGTTTCAGATGCGATTAACAAACGCAGCGTTACAGATTCAAGCTCTGGTGAGAGTATTTCTATTCCACAGCGCGATATCAGCGAACCTACGTTTCATCAAGGGCAAGGCGGGAATAGAGAACAAATTCACCCTGGTAACGATCAGTTTTCTACAGGTGATAAAATTGAGCGCCCTAAAGGCGGACAAGGCGGCGGTGCCGGTGAAGGTGACGCCAGCGATTCGGGCGAAGGACAAGATGAGTTTGTATTTTCAATATCAAAAGATGAATACCTTGATTTACTGTTTGAAGATTTAGAACTTCCTAACTTACAAGAGAACCAGCTTGATAAGTTAGTGCAAATGAAAACCCATCGCGCAGGGTTTTGTAGTGATGGTATACCTAGCAATATTGATATTGTCCGCTCATTACAAGGCTCGCTTGCACGGCGTGTTGCCATGAGTGCAGGTAAAAAACGCCGTTTAAAAGAGCTCGAAGAACAACTTGCTCTGCTGCTTGCTGGTCCACATAACGATAAAGCAGCAATTGCTTTATTACAAAAAGAAATTGCAGCATTAAAAGTGGAAATTAAGTCGGTTCCGTTTATTGATAACTACGATTTACGTTTTCGTAATTACGAAAAGCGCCCTCACCCCACCAGCAAAGCGGTGATGTTTTGTATTATGGATGTGTCAGGCTCAATGGATCAGCCAACAAAAGACATGGCAAAGCGTTTTTATATTTTGCTCTATCAATTTTTAACACGCAGCTATAAAGACATAGAAGTTGTTTATATTCGCCACCACACACAAGCAAAAGAAGTAGACGAGCAAGAGTTTTTTTATTCTCAAGAAACTGGCGGCACTATTGTTTCAAGCGCTCTTAAATTAATGAACGAAATAATAAAAGAGCGTTATCACGCAAACGAGTGGAATGTATACGCCGCACAAGCCTCTGATGGCGATAACTGGGCGGACGACACCCCGCAGTGTGGTGAAATTTTGCGTAATAAGCTCTTAAGCGCAGTACGCTATTTTGCTTATATTGAAATAACCACTCGTGCCCATCAAAGCCTATGGCGCGAATATGAATCTATAACACACAGCCATAATAATTTCGCCATACAGCATATTCAAAGCGTTGAAGATATTTACCCAATTTTTAGGGAGCTATTTAAAAAAGGTCGTCAACAGCAAAACTCTGCATAGCCTAAAGCGAGGTAGCATTATGAAAGACAAACGAATGAGTGATGGCCCAGATTGGACCTTTGATTTATTAGATGAGTACCAAGGTGAAATTGCCCGTGTTGCAGCTCATTACAGGTTAAACACATACCCTAATCAAATTGAAGTGATAACCGCAGAGCAGATGATGGATGCTTATTCAAGCGTTGGTATGCCTATTGGCTATAGTCATTGGTCTTACGGTAAAAAGTTCATTCAAACAGAGCAAAATTATAAGCGCGGACAAATGGGTCTCGCTTACGAAATAGTGATAAATTCAGACCCTTGTATTGCGTACTTAATGGAAGAAAATACCTTACCTATGCAAGCGCTTGTAATGGCGCACGCATGTTACGGACATAACTCATTTTTTAAAGGTAATTACTTATTTAAAACCTGGACCGATGCTGGCTCAATTATTGATTACTTGGTATTTGCTAAAAACTACATAAGTCGCTGTGAAGAAAAGCACGGCATTACACAAGTAGAAGCTCTACTCGACTCATGTCATGCGTTAATGAATTACGGAGTGGATCGCTACAAACGTCCACAACAAATATCGTTATTTGAAGAACAAAAACGCCAACAAGAGCGTGAAGACTACCTTCAATCGCAAGTAAACGAATTATGGCGGACTATTCCTGAGCAACAGCAAGAAACCAAAAAGAAAGTACGCCATTTTCCTTCTGAACCCCAAGAAAATATTTTGTATTTTATTGAAAAAAATGCCCCATTACTCGACTCTTGGCAACGTGAAGTGATACGTATTGTTCGTAAAATTTCGCAATACTTTTACCCACAAAAACAAACTCAAGTAATGAATGAAGGTTGGGCAACTTTTTGGCATTACACCATCCTTAATCACTTATATGATGAGGGAAAACTCACCGACTCGTTTATGTTAGAATTTTTACAAAGCCACACCAACGTAGTTTATCAGCCACCTTATAACAGTAAGTATTATTCAGGCATTAACCCATATGCTTTAGGCTTTAATATGATGGTTGATATTCGCAGAATATGTGAGCACCCAACTGAAGAAGATAAACGCTGGTTTCCTGAATATGCAGGCAGTAATTGGCTAGATACACTGCATTTTGCAATGGAAAACTTTAAAGATGAGAGTTTTATTAGCCAGTTTTTATCGCCAAAGTTAATTCGTGATTTTAAATTATTTACTATTATTGACCATACTAATAATCCCCATTTAGAAATTGGCGCAATACATAACGACAACGGCTATAAAGCAGTAAGAGAAGCGCTCTCAGCACAGTACAACTTGAGTAATCATGAGCCTAACATTCAAGTATATGACGTTGATATTAGAGGTGACCGTTCACTAACCCTACGCTACGTACCTCATAACAACATTCCTTTAGCAAACTCGCACGAGGAAGTGCTTAAGCATCTTTACAGATTATGGGGCTTTAAAGTAAAACTAGAGCAAGAGTCAAATTCTGGTGAGGTTTCAATGATTGGTCAATGCCCAATAGATGACTCTCGACACACAACACAATAATGAAGAGCAATAAAATTTTCATACTGATTGGGTTTGCTCAGCAGGTTATAAAAACACGGTATTATTTAACCCTAAATTCTGGATAT